>CAYMMR010000050.1:0-12392 GCA_964391545.1 uncultured Nitrospinota bacterium
TGAGCCACAATGCCCCCGATTAATTCCGGCTCTAACTCGATTTCAAGAACAGCATCTCTATTTGTAGCTTTGGCAAACCTGTTTTTTATAGCCTCTACCTCCTTCTCGTCCAATTTAAAGGCTGTCTTTATCTTCACCCTCGCCCTGTTCATTATTTTGTCCGATAACTCTTCCAGCGCAACAGCAATCCTGCTTAAATATTTAATCCTGTTTTTCCTCAATATAAAGAACACAAAATCTTTAACGGCAGGAGCGGGATTAATGCGGTCAACCAGCCTGAGCAATATCCCCTCTTTAAATTTCATTGCAATTGCAGGATTGTAGAATATATTTTTCAATTCCTTCGATGCCTCGATCGGTCCGGATATAGTCCCGAGATCCGATGCAAACTTATCTATTGCCACCTTCCCTTTTACCACATCCGATACTGCCTTTGCATATCTCTTTGCTACAATGTTCTCTTTCAAGTCGTCTCCCAATGTAAGAACAAAAACATAATTTCCTTAACATGAACAAAAACTTAATTTTAGACAGCAATCTTCTTATTGTCTATCTTATCAACATATTCCTTCACAAACATGGAATGATCGTCTTTTGTAACACCCTTCTTCAGAATATCCTCGGCAATTTTCATGGTCAACTCTGCCGCTTTCTGTCTCAGCCTGTCCTTTGCCCTCTTTGTCTCATACTCTATCTCCCTTTCCGCCCTCTCCAGTATCTTTACCGAAGCATCCCTTGCGGACCGGATAATGTTATCTTTTATAAACTCCCCTTCCCTTTTTGCGTCTCCTGCCATCCTCGATATGACGCCTTGCATATCCTTCGTCTTTTGTTCCCATTCGGACAATCTCTTTTCCGCAGAGGATTTCAGTTCCTCCGCCTCCTTCAATATCTTTACGATATTTTCTCTCCTGGCGGAAAAAAATGTTTTTGCATATTTGGAAAGGAGAAAATAAAGGGTTCCAAATACTATCAGGAAATTGATTATTCTGAGCATTTCGGCAACCGGCTTAAATTCCGTTGCATGGTGCATTTCGCCCCCGCCGGAAGCATAGGCAATGGAAGCCCAAAAGAAGCAAGAAGTAAGAAGTAAGAAGCAAGAAAGAATCTTGCTCCTTGACCCTTGACCCTTGACCCTTGACCCTTGACCCTTCAATTTACCTCCCTCCCCATTATCCTCTTTGCCAGAAAGCGCGATAAAGGCTCTGCCTGCTCCTTTAATTTTAAAGATGCCTTTTCCGTCTCGGATTGAATCTGGGTCTTTGCATTATCCACCATGTTTTTGAAGTTTTCCTTTGCCCCGGATAATACCCTGTTCTGTTCTTCCACAGCCTCGGTTTTTGCCTTGTTTATTATTTCGAGAGATTCCTTCCTTGCATTTGCAATGCCGGCATTATAATCTTCCGTTAATTTATAGGCTCTTTTACTCAGCCGCTCCGCATCTTCTTTCATAGCCCGTATCATCTCGTCTCTCTTGCTCAAATTTTTCAATATCGGCTTAAAAAGAAAAATATGGAGTATGAGTATCAATAACAGAAAATTTATCAGTTGAATTAAAAAACTTGTGTTGAACTCTATCATAATTTATTTAAGGCTCAAATATTACGAAAGTATCATATCGTTCATTTATTTGTCAATTAGATTTTTGTATGCTATAATTTCTCTTGTTTTTAAATGCAATTATAAACTGCAGGTCTTTGCGGTGAAACTTATTTTAAGGAGATTATACGATGATATTCGATTCTCTTGCCGGTCTTTTTTCGAATGACCTTGCCGTTGATCTTGGGACTGCCAATACGGTAGTTTTTGTAAAGGGGAAAGGGATAGTTCTGAGAGAGCCGTCGGTTGTCGCAATACATAATGAGTCTAAGGAAGTGCTCGCAGTAGGCTCGGAGGCAAAACAGATGCTGGGAAGAACACCCGGCAATATCGTTGCCATCAGGCCGATGAGGGACGGGGTTATAGCGAACTTCGAAGTTACGGAGGCAATGATAAAATATTTCATCCGGAAGGTGCACAATAGAAAGACCCTCGTCCGGCCGAGGGTCGTAATCGGGGTTCCGTCTGGCATAACGCAGGTGGAAAAAAGGGCTGTCAGAGATTCGGCAGAATCCGCAGGGGCAAGAGAGGTATACCTTATGGAAGAGCCGATGGCTGCTGCAATCGGCGTCGGTCTCCCCATATCGAGCCCTACGGGAAATATGATAGTTGATATTGGCGGCGGCACGACCGAAGTGGCGGTAATTTCCCTTTCCGGCATTGTATACAGCAGGTCTGTCCGGGTAGCGGGAGACGAGATGGACGAGGCGATAATAAACTATATAAAAAGGAAATATAACCTCCTTATAGGAGAGAGAACCGCGGAGGAAATAAAGATAAAGATAGGGTCGGCCTATCCCCTCGAAGAGAAGCAGGAGATGGAGGTAAAAGGGAGGGACCTGGTTGCAGGCATTCCGAAGACCCTTATTATAAACGACGAGGAGATTAGAGAGGCTCTGGCGGAGCCTGTAGGCACGATAGTCGAGAATGTAAAAATAGCCCTCGAGAGGACGCCTCCCGAACTGGCTGCCGATATTGTGGATAAAGGCATAGTAATGGCAGGCGGCAGCTCGATGCTTAAAGGGCTCGACTTGCTGCTGAGAGAAGAAACGGGCCTTCCTATTATATTGGCTGAAGACCCCCTTTCTGCCGTAGCTCTTGGGACAGGCAAGGCCTTGGACGAGTTGGAGCTTTTAAGAAAGGTGTCAATCTAAAAAATCTTTAAGGAGAAAAGGATAAGCAGGGGAAAGGGAGAAGAAAAAATAATTTTATTAGGAATCCAGGAAAATTATTCAATATTCATGGCTTCATGGCTTCCTTATATAAAATTTTATTCTCCTAATTCTCCTATTCTCCATTCTCCTTAATCTTTTTCTTTTGTTCTAAAATCGCAGTGTGTTAAAAAAAAACGATCCGAAAAAGAGGCATGGGATAATCGTAGTTGCAGTATTAATCGCCGTCTCCTTTATATTTCTTACGGTAAACATCAAATTCGGAGAAGCCCCTACATCGGTCGAATCGATAGTCGTCTCCATCATCTCTCCATTTCAAGAATTGGTTTCAAAAACCTTAAACAGCATAAACCGCATTTGGAACAGCTATGTTCATCTCGTCAACACGCAGGAAGAAAACTATAAATTAAAAAGAGAGATGGAACAGCTTAAATTTAAAAATAATATGCTCTCTGAAAATTTGGGCAGGTTTCAGAGGCTCGAAAGGCTGTCGGACATTATAAAAAATTCGGAGGACATTAATCTCCTGCCCGCAGATGTGGTTGGATTCGATTCCACCGGCTGGTCAAAGATGCTCATAATAAACAAAGGGCTTAATAATGCGGTAAAAAAGGATATGGCAGTCATAACATATAACGGGCTGGTTGGAAGGGTCGTCCACTCCACATCGAAGTATTCGAAGGTGCTGTTGATAACCGACCCGAGGAGCGCCGTGGGCGCCCTGATACAGAGAACCCGCGACATGGGAATAGCGGTCGGCGCAAATAACAGTATATGCGAGATGAAATACCTAACCGTAAATTCGGACGTAAAAACCGGGGATGTGGTAGTATCTTCGGGAATGGGCGGCATATTTCAAAAAGGTCTCGTCATCGGAACGATAAGCAGGGTTTATGAAAAGAAGACAGGACTCTTTCGCAATGCCGAGATTATCCCGGCGGCAGACCTCGATAGAACAGAGGAACTGCTGGTCGTCACAAGTCCATTTGAAAAACCGGAAGCGAAATAAAAGGGTTCAAGGATTCAAGGGTTCAAGGGCTGTAGAAATATAGCCTTAGCTATGTTATTTTAACAGGTCTAAAGACCTTTTGACCCCTTGACCCCTTGACCCCTTTATTTTAAAAATGTTTATCCTATTCCTTACAATTCTCGCAATAACAGTATTCATATTGGAAACCGTCGTTATAGAACTTTTTTCGATAGGGGATATAAAACCGGATTTCATCCTATTAACTGCGGTTTACAGCGGACTGTTTTTAAATAAAAATAACGCTGCAGGCATTGGGTTTACATTCGGAATCGTTCAAGATGCCCTCTCTTTTAAGCTGATGGGGATTAATTCCCTCTCCAAGTGTCTGGTAGGATTTTCAATCGGGGCTTTGCGGGAGAAAATCTTAAGCGAAAATCTGATTGTGCAATGTCTCTTTACCTTAATAGCCACATTTATAGACGGCGCAATTTTCTTTATTGTTTCAAAAGGTCTTTTATCTTCGGATATGGATGCGCTGGTTTTTTTTAAGTCTCTTTTAATGAAGGCAGTATATAATTTATTACTCGCCCCGTTTATGTTCTCGGGGCTGAATAAAATAAAGGCAAAAAGGCTAATAGGCTAAGAGGTTAAGAGGTTTGAAACCTTTTCGCCTTTTCACCTCTTTACCTCTTTACCTTTTAAGTTTATGAAATTATCCGGACAGGGGCAAAATTTTGCCGAGGTTATAAAGAGAAGGATTCTCGTATTTACGGCTCTCATAATCGCATCTTTTTTATTTCTTGTTTTCAGGCTGTGGTATCTTCAGGTCATAAAATCCGATGAACTGAAGCTTATGGCGGAAAACAACAGGGTCAGAACCGTTCCTCTCAAGGCTTACAGGGGCAAGATATTCGACAGAAACAAACGGGAGATTATAGACAGCCGTCCTTCTTTCAACCTCTCCTTAACGCCGGAAGATGTAAAGGATATTGACAGGGTGTTATCCACCATCGGCTCAAAGGTAAAAATAGATGCGGAAAAGATTAAAAGGGAGATTAAAAACAGCGCCCCCTTTCAGCCGATAATAATAAAGAGGGACATAAGCTGGGATGAAGTTGCCTTTATAGAAGAGCGTCTGCTCGACTTGCCCGGAGTCTTTCTCGATATAGAGCCGGTCAGAAATTATTTATACGGAGAGACAGGCTCCCATATCTTCGGGTATCTCGGCGAAATAACGAAAACCCAACTGGATGAGTTAAAGGCAACCGATTACCGCCTCGGCGATTTTATAGGACAATACGGCATCGAAAAAAAATACGAGCAGGTCTTAAAAGGGAAGAGGGGAAATAAGCATGTAGAGGTAGACGCAGCAGGGAGGGAGTTGAAAATTTTAAGGCAGACCGACCCCGATTTCGGCTACAATCTTTACCTTACCATTGACATCGAGCTTCAAAAAGAAGCGGAGAATCTCTTCGAAGGAAAAAACGGGGCATTAGTGGCAATAGATCCGAGGGACGGCAGCATTCTTGCCATGGTCAGCAAACCTTCCTTTGACCCGAATCTTTTTGCAGGAGGCGTATCGAAGCAATACTGGTCGAATCTTATTACGGATGAACATAAGCCCCTGCAGAACAGGGCGATTCAGGGACAATATCCTCCCGGCTCCGTATTCAAGATAATAACGGCGGCAGCAGGGCTGGAAGAGGAGGTTATTACTCCTTCTACGATTATTGACTGCCCCGGTTATTTTAAATTAGGTAAAAAAAGCTATAGATGCTGGAAAAAGGGCGGACACGGGAGAATGGATGTGCATAACGCCCTTATACAATCATGCGATGTATTTTTCTACACTGTAGGTTTCAGGCTGGGGGTAGACAGGCTGTCCAGATATTCAAAAGGCTTTGGATTGGGAAACCCGACTAACATCGATTTGGAGGGAGAAAAAGGAGGGCTTGTGCCGACATCGGACTGGAAAGAGAGCATAAAGGGAGAGCCGTGGATACCGGGAGAAACAGTATCCGTCTCGATAGGGCAGGGCTTCAACCTCGTTACGCCGATTCAGTTAGCCAATATGATTGCATCTGTGGCTAACGGCGGAAGGATATTCAAGCCGAGAATAGTATTGAAGATGGAAACCACCGATGGAAATCCGATTAAAGAGATAAAACCGGAGCCAAAGGGAAGGCTGTCGGTAACCCAAAAAAATCTCGATATAATAAGAGAAGGTTTATACGGGGTGGTAAACGATCCCAGAGGCACAGGAAGGGCTTCGAATACCGGAACGGTAAAAGTGGCAGGGAAGACCGGCACGGCGCAGGTAATAAAAATGCCGGAGATGGAAGATAAAAACGATGAAAATATACCTTATGAGTTTAAAGATCACGCATGGTTTGCAGCCTTTGCCCCTTATGAAAATCCTACGATTGCCGTATCTGTTTTAGTGGAGCATGGGGGCCACGGCGGCTCTGTTGCAGCGCCTATAGCGGGAAAGGTGATAAAGAGCTACTTAGAAAAGCAGGTAAAGGTAGAGGAAAAGTAAAGGGTAGAATTTTTTACTTTACCTTTACCTCTACCTGTTATTTATGAACAACAAACCAATCTTCAAATACCAGCTTATTTCGAACTTCGACTGGATACTATTCTGGCTCACCATAGTCATCGCCTCTGCCGGAGTTGTTGCAATATACAGCAGCGGATCCGGAGAGAGCGGCAACACCATATATATAAAGCAGATATACTGGCTAATATATGGATTGGCAGGCATGATGCTTATGCTGTTGCTCGATTACCGTTCTATGGAGAGGTTTGCGTATATCTTCTATGTCGTAATCGTCGCTGTGCTTATATTTGTTGCAATATCGGGTAAGAGCGCTTCGGGGGCGCAGAGGTGGGTCTCTTTCGGCCCCATAAGGTTTCAGCCGTCGGAAATCGCCAAGATTGTGCTGATAATAACTCTGGCAAGATATTTTGACGACAGGAAGATAAAAGGGCTTTACAGGATACGGGATTTAATCGTTCCTGCCGTTATCGTTCTGATTCCCGCAATATTGATAGCAAAACAGCCTGATCTTGGAACTGCCATAGTATTGCTTTTCATATTCCTTTCCATTGCGCTTTTCATGGGAATAAATCCTAAATCTTTTTTCATATTAAGCGGCGTATTTTTAGCATCCCTCCCTCTCCTATGGCACTTTATGAAGGATTATCAAAAAAAACGGATACTGACCCTTATAGATCCGAAGGCAGACCCCCTTGGCAGCGGCTATCATATAATACAGTCCCAGATAGCAATAGGCTCCGGAGGCTATACAGGAAAGGGGATCCTCAGCGGAACGCAGAGCCAGTTAAATTTTCTCCCGGAAAAACATACGGACTTCATATTTGCGGTTTTTGCGGAGGAGATGGGATTTATAGGAGCCGCTGTTTTAATAGCCCTTTATATTATACTCTTAATGAAGGGTATAGATGTCATATACCGGGCGAGGGACAGGTCTGGCGCACTCATGGCTGCGGGTGTTATCTCGATGCTGGCATTTCATATAATATTCAACATCGGAATGACCACCGGCATATTTCCGGTTGTCGGAATACCTCTCCCCTTTATGAGCTACGGCGGATCGTCTCTGGTAACGAATTTTATGGCAATAGGACTCCTACTCAATATAAATATGAGGAGATTTAAGGAGATGGGGTAGGATATACTGCAAAAAACTTTTTCTCGCTTCCGTTAATTTTTCTTTTGCCCTATTTTAACCCCCCTTCCTCCCCCCTTTAAAAAAGGGGGGATTGAGGGGGGTTGGAACAAAAGAAAAATTAAAAAGTCGTTCGAAAAAGGTTTTTGCAGTATTACGATTAGATGATTAGGAGGTAAATTGAAAATACTTGTAATAGGCAGCGGCGGGAGGGAACATACCCTCGTCTGGAAGATAGGGCAAAGTCCTTTAGTGAATAAGATATACTGCGCCCCGGGCAATGCAGGAACATCCGACCCTTCGACATGCTCAGGGACAGAAAATATTGACATCGAGCCGACAAATATAAGAGATCTCGCCGAGTTCGCCTCGAAAAAATCCATCGCATTAACTGTCGTTGGCCCGGAAATGCCTCTTACTCTCGGAATCGTAAATGAATTCGAAAAAAAGGGGCTGCGCATCTTCGGTCCAACCAAAGAGGCGGCAGAAATCGAAGGGAGCAAGGCATTTGCAAAATATATAATGGAAAAATACGGGCTCCCGACCGCAAAATACAAAACCTTTGTTTCTCCCGATGAGGCAAAGGAATATATTAAAGAAGGGGCAAAGGCTATCGGCTTCCCGGTTGTAATAAAGGCGGATGGACTTGCATCCGGAAAAGGGGTTGTCATCTGTCAGACAGGGGAGGAGGCAGTCAAAGCAATTGACTCGATTATGCTGGAAAAAAGATTCGGAAATGCCGGAAATAAAATCGTCATCGAAGAATATTTGAAAGGGGAGGAGGCATCCTTTATGGCATTCAGCGACGGAGAGACAATAATTCCTCTTGCCTCGGCGCAGGACCATAAACAAATCTATGACGGCGATACCGGACCCAATACCGGCGGCATGGGCGCATACTCTCCGGCTCCGGTTATCACAAAAAAACTCGAGAAGGAGATTATCGCTGCAATTATGAATCCGTTAATTGCCGGAATGAAAAAAGAGGGAAGGGTTTATAAAGGCATCCTCTATGCAGGGCTTATGATTGTAAGAGGCAGACCTTTCGTTCTGGAATTCAACTGCAGGTTCGGCGACCCGGAGACTCAGCCTGTGCTTGCACGAATGAAAAGCGATATTGTGCCTATTATGATTGCTGCTGCCGAAGGAAACTTAAAGGGGAAGGAGATTCAATGGCGTGATGAAGTATCTGTCTGTGTTGTTATGGCGGCAAAAGGGTATCCGGATGCTTATGAAAAAGGAAAAGAGATAAGAGGACTGGAAGATGCAAAAAAAATGGCTCACCTTATGGCATTTCATGCAGGGACAGCAAAAAGGGATAATAAGATTTTAACAAACGGCGGGAGGGTTCTGGGTGTTACGGCGCTCGGAAGAGATATAAAAACAGCAATAGATACGGCATACAGAGGGGTCGGTTTAATTTCATGGGACGGCGCTTATTATAGAAAGGATATTGGGAAAAAGGCGTTATCATAGTATGGATAAAAAAACATTGTTCGATGAATTAAACAGAAACCTTAAGATGTATAAGTATGCAATAGAAATTTTTTATAGTGAAGAGGATGAGGGTTATATTGCTGTGGTTCCGGAGCTTCCAGGGTGTTCCGCTTTTGGAAAAAATGAGGAAGAAGTCCTAAAGGAAATCAAAATCGCTATGAAACTCTGGCTGGAAACAGCAGAAAAAGATGGGCGAGAAATACCACAGCCTTATGGAAAAGAGCTGCTTAAGGAACTCTATGAAAAAACTACATCATTTCATACTCTGCTCCCGCAGGGGAGTGTTTTATAATTGACAGATTTCACAAAAACCTTTATTTTACGACATACAAAGGGTCGGCTTGATTTCATGGAACGGCATTTATTATAGAAAGGATATTGGGGAAAATGCAATCCGGTAGAGATGAGATGGTTCAGAGATTAATATTTCCGTGCTTTAAGCGGTTAAGGTTTCGCTGCTTTTGAGCGCTTCGGTCTGATGGGCGATAATCAGCCCGTCTATTATTTCCTGCAAATCGCCCTTTAAAATAAAATCCAGCCTGTGGAGGGTCAATCCTATTCTGTGGTCTGTAACCCTGTTCTGCGGGAAATTATAAGTCCTTATCTTTTCGCTCCTGTCCCCGCTTCCGACCTGATTCTTTCTTTCCCTCGCCCTCTCGTCCATCTGCTCCCTTTCCTGTTTTTCCTTTAGCCTTGCCCTTAATATCTTAAATGCCTTATCTTTATTTTTGTGCTGCGATTTCTCATCCTGCATGGACACGACGATTCCGGTCGGTATATGGGTAATCCGGACTGCGGAATCCGTTGTATTTACGCTCTGTCCTCCATGCCCGCCGGACCTGAACACATCAACCCTTACATCCTTCTGGTCTATAACCACATCTACCTCTTTCGCCTCCGGGAGTATCGCCACCGTTGCAGCAGAGGTATGTATTCTCCCGGAGCCTTCGGTCTCGGGAACCCTCTGAACCCTGTGGATGCCGCTCTCGAATTTAAGCTTGCTATAAACCCCTTTTCCCTCTATCATTGCAATTATCTCTTTTAAACCGCCCTTCCCTGTCACGCTGCTGCTCATCACCTCAACCTTCCACCCCTGTTCCTGCGCATATCCCGAATACATCTTAAACAGGTCGGAGGCAAAAAGCGCCGCCTCTTCTCCCCCTGTCCCCGCCCTTATTTCAAGGATTATATTCTTTTTATCATTCGGGTCTTCGGGCAAAAGAAGCACCTTTAAATCCTGCTCCAGCTTATTCTTTTTAGACTCGAGATCGGTCAGCTCTCTCGATGCCATCTCTTTCAGTTCCTTATCAATCTCTTCCTTGAGCAAGGCTGTGCTATCCTGTATCTCCCTTACAACCTTTTTGTATTCCTGATAGGTCTTGACTATATCGGACAATTCGGCATGCTCTTTAACAAAACGGAGAAACTCCTGCTGTCTCGAAATAATCTCCGGACGGCTTATCAAATCCGTAAGCTCATTATATCTTTCGACTATCGAATCTATTTTTTCAAACATAAAATAAAAATAGTTGCGTGTCGTGAGTCAGGAGTCGTGAGTCTTTTACTTTGACTCTTGACCACTGGCTACTGACTCCTGACTCTTTTTCTTATACTTCTTCTGGAACTTCTCAACCCTTCCTGCAGTATCGAGAAATCTCTGTTTGCCTGTAAAATAAGGATGGCAGTTCGAGCATATCTCAACCATCATATCACCTACCGTGGTCCTAGTCTTATAAACTGCGCCGCAGGCGCAGGTAATCGTTGCTTCCGTATATTTCGGATGAATCCCGTCTTTCATTTTTAATCCTCCTTTTTTTCTAATGTCAAGACTGCAAAAATTTTTCCTGAACGACTTTTTATTTTTCCCTTTGCTCCATAGTATGATGATTTTAAAATAAAGCAAAGGGAAAAATAACGGAAGTGAAGGAAAAGGTTTTTGCGGTCCAGCTACGCATTCATTGATTCCAAAAACTTCTTATTACTCTTTGATTCCCTCATCTTTTCGAGGAGCAGTTCCATGCTCTCGACAACCCCCATCGGCTGCAGCACCTTCCTGAGTATCCATATCCTGTTCAACTCCTCCTTTGGCAGCAAGAGCTCCTCTTTTCTTGTCCCGCCTGCATGAATATCTATAGCAGGGAATATCCTCTTCTCCACAAGCCTTCTATCGAGATGGACTTCCATATTGCCTGTGCCCTTAAATTCCTCGAATATAACATCGTCCATCCTGCTGCCCGTATCTACAAGGGCAGTGGCAATAATGGTAAGGCTTCCCCCTTCTTCTATATTTCTGGCAGCGCCGAAGAATCTCTTGGGCCTCTGCAAGGCATTGGAGTCAATACCGCCCGACAGCACCTTGCCGCTTGGAGGCGCAATGGTATTATATGCCCTTGCGAGCCTTGTAATGCTGTCCAGCAAAATCACTACATCTTTCTTATGCTCTACCAGCCTCTTCGCCTTCTCTATGACCATCTCCGCAACCTGAACATGCCTCTGCGCCGGCTCGTCAAATGTAGAGCTTACAACCTCTCCCTTAACCGAGCGCTGCATATCGGTTACCTCTTCGGGCCTTTCGTCAATAAGAAGCACAATAAGGACTACTTCGGGATGATTGCCGGTTATGCTGTTCGCTATAGACTGGAGCAGCATGGTCTTTCCTGTCCTCGGCGGCGCTACAATCAATCCCCTCTGCCCCTTGCCGATAGGACTTGTGAGATCGAGAACACGGGAAGAGAGGTCGCTGTTAGGCAGCTCGAGTTTTATCTTCTCCTGGGGATATAAAGGGGTAAGGTTGTCAAAAAGTATCTTTTCCTTTGCAGCCTCCGGATCCTCGAAATTTATCGCCTCGACCTTGAGGAGCGCAAAATATCTTTCTCCCTCTTTTGGAGGCCTTACCTGCCCGGATATGGTATCTCCTGTCCTCATATCGAACTTTCTTATCTGGGACGGCGATACATAAATGTCGTCGGGACCCGGCAGATAATTGTAGCTCGGCGCCCTTAAAAATCCGAATCCGTCGGGGAGTATCTCGAGAACCCCCTCGCCGAATATAAGCCCGTTTTTCTGGGTCTGAGCCTCGATGACCTTAAATATAAGCTCCTGCTTTCTAAGACCCGAACCTCCCTGAACCCCAAGGTTCCTGGCGATAGCATTAAGTTCGGATATGGTTTTATCTTTCAATTCTGCAATATTCATAGCAACTCCATTAAAAAAATGGTTTTAAATTAATTAGTTCGCACCGAAAAATGCCGATACATGCGCTGCACAGGGGTCAGGATATTCATGAGAGGTTTAGACCGCTAAAGCGGGAACCGGCTATAATTAAAATCCTTGTAAAAAGCCTCTTTATATTATTTGGTTCACACTGAAAAATGACCTTTTTTTCACTTCCGTTATTTTTCTTTTGTTTTAATTTATTGAAATTATTACATTATGGAACAAAAGAAAAACTAAAAAGTCGTT
>CAYMMR010000051.1:0-9011 GCA_964391545.1 uncultured Nitrospinota bacterium
TTTAAACTCAATTCTAATTATTGATACTGAAAAGTGACCTTTTTTTCACTTCCGTTTGCGCCCGGTGGATATTAATTGATTTTTACCGGTCGTTATAATAAAATGATTTTTTGTGGAAAATTGCGGTATGAGAGCTAAGTCCGTGTAAATCTGCGGCAAAAAGGTGTTTTTAATGAAATCTTTTTGGAATCATTGCAAAGAAGAGTTTAAGAAAAGGGTAAACAAAAACCATTACGAAATATGGTTTGAGCCGACATCGGTCGTTTCCTTGGGAGATAAATCCGTAACAATCTCCGTTCCAAGCAGCTACCACGCAGACAGGATAAACAGGGATTATTTGAATATCGTGGTAGAGATAATTAAGGCAGTCTCTAAAAAAGATATAGAGGATGTGCGGTTCGTAGTTGACAATACGAAAGAGGTGTTTCTTCCTCCTGCCGAAAATGCCGATGCAAATAGTAAAAAAGTAGAGATGATCAAGGCTCCTTTTACAGGGTTAAATCCAAAATACACCTTTGACAATTTTGTCGTCGGGGCTTCCAATCAATTTGCCCATGCAGCGTCTAAATCCGTTGCAGAAGGTCATGTTAACTATAACCCCCTTTTTATTTACGGAGGGGTCGGTCTTGGAAAGACGCATCTCATACAAGCAACGGGAAATTTTTTGGCAGGCAACAGCAAAAAGAGGCTGCTCTATGTGACTTCGGAGGCATTTGTGAACGATTTAATAACATCCTTGCAGCATAACGAGATGAATAAATTTAGGGAGAAATACAGGAAACTCGATGTCCTCTTCGTTGACGATGTCCATTTTATAGCCGGCAAGGAACGGTCGCAGGAGGAATTTTTTCATACATTCAATACCTTATTCGAATCGCACAAGCAGATTATTCTGTCGAGCGATAAATATCCCCGCGAGATACCAAAGTTAGAGGAAAGGCTGAAGTCACGGTTTGAATGGGGACTCATTGCAGATATACAGCCTCCTGAACTTGAAACGAGGATTGCCATATTAAAACAAAAGGCAGAGGAAAACGGCATATCTATCCCCCAGGATGTAGCCGAATTTATCGCAAATAAGGTAAAATCCAATGTCCGGGAGTTAGAGGGCTGCCTTTCGAGAATTATTGCTGTTTCTTCGTTAAAGGGAAGAGAGATTTCGATTCAACTGGCAGAAGAGGCATTTAAAGATATTTTTAAAACACGAGAAAAAATTATAGGTATAAACGATATACAAAAGGCTGCCGCTGAATATTTTAATATTAAGGTAAGCGATTTAAAATCAAAGAAAAGGGAAAGAAACATTGCCTTCCCAAGACAGGTAGCTATGTATCTATGCAAGGAATTAACAGAGCTTTCCTTAGAGGATATTGGAAAAGGCTTCGGAGGCAAAGATCACTCGACAGTTATTCACTCTCAAAAAAAAATAGAAAATCTCCTTAAAGAAAATAACGAAATATCAATGACGATTAAGCAGATTAAAAAGACAATGGAAATCTAATAAAATGTTAATTCATTGTTGACGCTTTGTTAAAAAAGATAAAAAATAAAATAAATAATATACAAGGTTAATAAATAATATTTTTTATTAACAAAAATAAACGGGGTATTAGCAATTTTATCAACGGATTATAATAGATATAAACAAAAATTTATTACTATTAATATTACGGAGGTAATATATAAATAATGAAAAAAGAGATATATGATTCTACAAAAATAAAGATCCTTGAAGGATTGGATGCAGTAAGAAAAAGGCCTGCAATGTATATAGGAGATACATCAACTTACGGACTTCACCATCTGGTTTATGAGGTGGTTGATAACAGCGTTGACGAGTCAATGGCAGGTTATGGAAAAAAGATAGATGTAATTATTCATATAGATAACAGCGTTACTGTTATAGATGAGGGAAGAGGAATTCCGGTTGATATACATAAAGATGTGAAAAAATCCGCAGCAGAGGTAGTATTGACTACTCTTCATGCAGGAGGCAAGTTCGATAACGAAAGCTATAAAGTATCGGGCGGATTGCATGGTGTCGGAGTTTCCGTCGTAAATGCGCTGTCAAAGAGGCTTGAAGTCGAGATTAAAAGAGATGGAAAAGTTTATACACAATGCTATGAAAACGGCAAACCTGTAACTGAATTAAAAAATATAGGCAAGACAGCTACAACAGGAACAAAGATTAAATTTAAGCCCGATGAAACCGTTTTTGAGGTTACGAAATTTAATTTTGACATACTCTCTCAAAGATTAAGGGAAATAGCCTTTCTTAATAAGGGACTAAAAATAAATATAGTGGACGAGAGAAATGATAAGAGTCATGAATTTTACTACGAAGGCGGCATTGTTTCGTTTATAGAGTATTTGAACAGAAATAAAACACCGCTGTTTAAAGAGCCTGTTTATATTTATAAAGAGAAGGACAATACCTCCATAGAAGTGGCAATGCAATATAACGACGGCTATAATGAGGAGGTATTCTCCTTTGCAAATAATATAAATACAAGAGAAGGCGGAACCCATTTGATAGGATTTAAATCTGCCCTGACGAGAACAATAAACAGTTATGCCTCGTCAAAGGGAATGATTAAAGAGGGAATAAATATAACAGGAGACGATGTAAGAGAGGGGCTGACGGCTGTCTTGAGCGTTAAAATACCGCAGCCTCAATTCGAGGGACAGACAAAGGCAAAGCTCGGCAACAGCGAGGTTAAAGGCATAGTAGAGGCGTTGGTAAATGAGAAGCTCATGGAATTCTTTGAGGAAAAACCATCGATAGCAAAAGGGATTATTCAAAAGGCTATTAACGCGTCCCAGGCAAGAGAGGCTGCGCGAAAGGCAAGAGAATTGACAAGGAGAAAGGGAGCGCTGGATATCGGCTCTCTCCCGGGCAAGCTTGCCGATTGCTCGGAAAAAGACCCCTCGCTTTGTGAGATATATGTCGTAGAGGGCGATTCTGCAGGAGGTTCTGCAAAACAGGGGAGGGATAGAAAATATCAGGCGATACTCCCCCTGAAAGGCAAGATTTTAAATGTAGAAAAGGCAAGGTTCGATAAGATGCTGGGCAATGAAGAGATAAAGACGCTTATAACCGCTATCGGCACCGGTATTGGAACCGAGGATTTTAATATAGAGAAAACAAGATACCATAAGATAATAATTATGACAGATGCGGATGTTGACGGCGCGCATATAAGAACCTTATTGCTTACCTTCTTCTACAGACAAATGGCGGCGATAATAGAAAAAGGGTATCTCTATATTGCACAGCCGCCTCTCTACAGGGTTGCAAAAGGCAAGGCGGAGAAATATATAAAGGATGAGCGGGAGTTGAATAATTATCTTCTCGAGATAGGTGTGGAAGACAAGATTTTAAAAGTGGGAAAGTCGGGAAAGACTTACAGCGGAAAGAATTTTGTTTCTATATTAAAAAAATTTATAGAGCATAGAGACCTTTTTGAAAAGATAAAGAAAAAGGGTTATCTGGAAAATGTCCTGAATTTTCTTTTACGGGAAGAGATAAGAGAAAAGGACTTTTTTGCGGAGAAAGACGCCATAGAATTGTTAGGAAGGGAGCTAAAAAAAGAGGGAATATCTTTTGAAATTATTAAGGATGAAGAACATGGCAGCTACAGTATAGAGTGGTATGATAAAAGGGTGGGTATAAAGAGGGTGATTAACTGGGAGCTTGTTTCTATGGCGGAATATCAGGAACTGCTTGAGATGTATAATAGCGTAAAGGATGTTTATAATCCGCCCTATATGATAATGCTCGATAAGGAAGAAAAGGAGTTTAACAATGCAAACTCCCTTATTGAATATGTAATTATGGAGGGAAAGGGTGGAATAAATATCCAGAGGTACAAAGGCTTGGGCGAGATGAACCCGGAGCAGTTGTGGAGCACCACTATGAATCCGGAGACAAGGACTTTGCTTCAGGTAAGGGTGGAAGATGCCGTAGAATCGGATGATATTTTTACCGTCCTTATGGGGGACCAGGTAGAGCCGAGGAGGGAGTTTATACAAACCCACGCGCTTGAGGTGAGGAATCTGGATATATAAGCAATGAGCAATGAGTAATGAGCAATGAGTAAGTAATTTTATTGTTCATCACTCATTGCTCATTTCTTAATTTTTATGCAATTATTTGAACACAAAATACCTGTAAATATCGAAGACGAGATGAAAGGGGCGTATCTCGATTATGCCATGAGCGTAATCATAGGAAGGGCGCTTCCGGATGTAAGGGACGGGCTTAAACCCGTGCACCGCAGAATCCTTTATGCAATGTATGATATGGGAAATGTCTGGAACAAGCCTTATAAGAAATCTGCGAGGGTTGTCGGAGATGTAATAGGCAAGTATCATCCCCATGGAGATGTGGCTGTATACGATGCAATAGTCAGGATGGCTCAGGATTTCTCCATGAGGTATATATTGGTAGACGGACAGGGTAATTTCGGATCTGTTGACGGCGATTCTCCGGCGGCTATGCGTTATACGGAGATCAGGATGTCCCAGCTTACCCATGAGCTTCTCGACGATATAGAAAAGGAGACGGTTAATTTCGGCCCGAATTATGATGAATCTTTAAAGGAGCCTCTTGCCCTGCCCGCCAAATTTCCGAATCTCCTGGTAAACGGCTCTGCAGGCATTGCAGTAGGGATGGCGACTAACATACCGCCCCATAATCTGCCGGAGATAGTGGATGGAATCGTTGCAATGATAGATAAGCCGGATATATCTGTTCAGGAATTGATGAAAAAACATATACCAGGACCGGATTTCCCCACGGCAGGTTTTATACACGGCAGGGAAGGCATAAAATCTGCTTACGAAACCGGCAGGGGAATTATCCAGATGAGGGCAAGGGCATTTATAGAAAAAGGAAAAAAAGGCGACAGAGAGGGCGTAGTTATAACCGAGCTTCCCTATCAGGTGAATAAGGCGAAGCTTATCGAGAAGATAGCGGAGCTGGTAAGGGATAAAAAAATAGAAGGCATATCTGATTTGAGGGATGAATCTGACAGGGAGGGGATGCGGGTAGTTATCGAGTTGAAAAAAGGCGAGAATGGACAGGTAATACTGAATCAGCTGTATAAGCAGACGCAGATGCAGGACACCTTCGGGGTAATTATGATAGCCCTGGTCAATAACCAGCCGAGGGTTCTTAACCTGAAGGAGATGCTCTTTTACTTTATACAGCACAGAAGAGAAATAGTAACAAAGAGGACGGAGTTCGATTTAAAAAAGGCGAATGAAAGGGCGCATATACTCGAAGGCTTAAAAATCGCATTGGAGGATATAGACAGGGTTATTCAATTGATAAAGAAATCGAAGACGCCGCAGGAGGCAAGGGATGGCCTTATATCCAGATTTAAGCTCGATGAGATGCAGGCAAATGCAATTCTCGATATGAGGCTGCAAAGGCTCACTGGACTCGAAAGGCAGAAGATAATAGACGAGTTAAAGGAGCTGAAGGAAACCATAAAGAAATTGAATTTTATTCTGAGCCATGAAGAGGAAAAAC
This sequence comes from uncultured Nitrospinota bacterium, assembly GCA_964391545.1. GTDB lineage: Bacteria > Nitrospinota > Nitrospinia > UBA9942 > UBA9942 > JACQEW01. Next base: position 5,537 of record CAYMMR010000051.1, read on the forward strand.
TGAAGATAATAAAAGAGGAATTAAAGGAGATAAAGAATAAATATGGCGATAAAAGGAGAACCGAGATAATAGATAAAGTTACCGAGCTTCAGATAGAGGACCTCATTGCCGAAGAAGAGATGGTTATTACGGTATCCCATACGGGATATATAAAGAGGAATTCTATAAGCCTGTATAGGAGCCAGAGGAGAGGCGGGATAGGTATAAAGGCTATGGAGATGAAAGAGGAGGATTTTGTAAAGGACCTCTTTATAGCCTCGACCCACAGTTACATGATGTTCTTCACGAACATAGGAAGGGTTCACTGGCTCAAGGTGCATGAAATACCGCAGGCTGGACGGGCTGCAAAGGGAAAGGCTATTGTAAACCTCCTTCAACTGCAGGAGGGGGAGCAGGTTACTGCAATGCTCTCCGTCAAAGAATTTGCAGAGGGGAAATTTCTAATAATGACTACGGAGAAGGGGGTAATAAACAAGACTCCCCTATCGGGGTTCAGTAATCCAAGGGCAGGCGGAATTATTGCCATAAGCCTCGATGAAGGTGACCAGCTCATTGCAGTGAGACAGACCGACGGAAATAAAAATATCTTCCTTGGAACAAGGAAAGGACAAGCAATACAGTTTAAGGAGGATGATGTCAGGATAATCAGCAGGGGGGGAAGGGGCGTAAAGGGGATTGAATTGGAAGAAGGCGATTCGGTTGTCGGTGTGGAGATTGTGGTTCCTAATGCCACGATACTTACCGTTTCAGAAAGGGGTTATGGAAAGAGGACACCTATAGATGAATACAGGGTTCAAAGCAGGGGCGGGAAGGGGATTATAAATATAAAAATCTCGGAAAGAAATGGAGAAGTGATAGGGATAAGGCAGGTGTTTGAAGAGGACGAGCTTATGATAGTCTCATCCGACGGCACCCTCATAAGACTTAAAGTAAAGGGGATTTCGGTAATCGGCAGAAATACGCAAGGGGTGAAACTTATAGATTTGAGAGAAGGGGACAGGGTGGTAAGTATCGCCAGAATCGAGGAGAAGGAAGAGGAATGAAGAAACAAGAGGCAAGAGGCAAGAGGCAAGAGGCAAGAAAGACCATCATCTCTTATATCTTGCTTCTTATATCCTGCTTCTTGCTTCTTATTTCTTGCGATGATGCCCCCAAAAATTTGTTTAACGATGCAGAGCGTGATTTGCTCGACGGCAGATACCGGCAGGCAGTAGACAAATATAACAAGATACTCGAAAAATATCCCCGCAGCGGCTATGCGGATGAAACCCTTTATAAATTAGGCGAGACATATTTTTTAAATCTCAATAATATACAAATTTCCCTCGAATATTTTTCGGAATTGATAAGCAAAGGGAAGAAGAACAATATCAGCTATAAATCGCAGCAGTATGTAGCCCAGATATATGATGAGCATCTTAAAGATTATGACCGTGCAATCGTAGAATATCATAAACTGACTAACAATTTTAAAAACCGGGAGAATGCGGATGTTAATCAATACAACATTGCGCTCTGCTATTTTAAAAAAGGGGATTACGAACAGGCATCCACGGAATTTAAGGTTTCTTTAGAGAAATATCCGGAGAGCGAATTTTCTCCCGATGCCCTTTATCAATTTTCAAATTGTAAATATCTTACGAGGAAATATAATGAAGCAATAGCAGGCTACAAGAAACTTATCGAAATATATCCATCGAGCAGATATGTCGTAGATGCAAAGTATGGAATCGGTATATGCCTCGAAGAGCAGGAAAAGCTGAAAGAGGCGCTTTCTGTCTATAATGAGATAAAAGACCTTTATGCGAATAAAACGATGCTTGAAAAAAAGATTGAGGGATTGGAAAAGAGATTGAGGGAACGGGGAAGATGACGCAAGTGTCAAAGCATCAAAGTATCAGAGCATCAAAGACACTCTGACACTCTGACACTCTGACACTCTGACACTTATATGTTAGACATACACCTATTAAGAGAAAACAAAGAAATGGTTGCCGAAGGACTCAAGAAGCGGGGTCAGGATATAAGTCTGACCGGGGTTTTAAAAATGGATGAAAGCGTGAGGAGCCTTTTGAAAGAGTCGGAAGGGCTTAAATACCGGCGAAATACAGTATCGGATAAAATCGGCGAGTTAAAAAAGAAAGGAATCGGAGCAGAAAAAGAAATGTCAGAAATGCGTGAGGTGTCTCAGAAGATAAAAGAGCTCGATGGGAAAATAAAAGAGCTCTCCGGAGAGATAAATAAAGGGCTGTTGAATATTCCAAATATACCGCATGCCTCGGTTCCTGTCGGGAAATCGCCGGAGGATAATACAGAAGTGAGAAAGTGGGGGGAACCGGGGGAATTCAAATTCCCGGTGAAGTCTCATATAGAATTGGGCGAGAAATTCGGCATACTCGATTTTCAAAGGGCATCGAAAATTACAGGCGCGGGATTTGTCATATATAAGAATATCGGCGCAAAACTGGAAAGGGCGCTTATAAATTTTATGCTGGATCTCCATGTAAAAGAGCATGGATATACCGAGGTCTCCACGCCGTTTATGGTGAACAGGGAGAGCGCCACGACAACGGGAAATCTCCCTAAGTTCGAAGACGACCTGTTCAAAGTGGATGATGGGAATTATTATTTAATACCTACTGCAGAGGTTCCTGTTACGAATCTTTACAGGGATGAGATTGTTTCTGAAGATAGGCTTCCTATATGCTATGTAGCCTATACCCCATGTTTCAGAAAAGAGGCAGGGTCATGGGGGCAGGATACAAAAGGGCTTATAAGACAGCATCAATTCGATAAAGTAGAATTGGTGAAATTTGTCCGTCCCGAAAACTCGTATAATGAGTTGGAAAAGCTTTTGAACGATGCGGAGGATGTCCTTAAAAAATTGGGGCTTCCTTACCGGGTAATAACCCTTTGCACAGGCGATATGGGATTTTCCTCTGCAAAAACCTATGATATAGAGGTATGGATACCATCGCAGGGAAGATATAGAGAAATTTCATCGTGCAGCAATTTTGAGGATTTTCAGGCAAGAAGGGGCAACATCAGGTATAAATCGAAGGATGGCGGAAAGCCTCGATTTCTCCATACATTAAACGGCTCTGGTCTTGCGGTAGGCAGAACCCTGATAGCGGTTCTTGAGAATTATCAGCAGGAAGATGGCGGTATAATTATCCCGGAGGCATTAAGACCGTATATGGATGGAATTCAACTTATAACTCATAACTCATAACTCATAACTCATAACTTATAACTGATTGTCAAAATTTGTTATAAGTTATAGGTTATAGGTTATCAGTTAGTGTTTGAGGAGGGATGGCCGAGCGGTTTAAGGCACCGGTCTTGAAAACCGGAGGATGAAAGTCCCGTGAGTTCGAATCTCACTCCCTCCGCCATGAAAAACAACCAATAACCGATAACTAATAACTTATGACGGAAGAATTGATTTTGTTATCAGTTATAGGTTATAAGTTAT
>CAYMMR010000051.1:9111-12286 GCA_964391545.1 uncultured Nitrospinota bacterium
TTTTGTTATCAGTTATAGGTTATAAGTTATAAGTTGGTAGTTTGGCGCCCATAGCTCAGCTGGATAGAGCAGCGGAATGCGAGTTGACATATCACACGACCAACAAAGGCTTGAAAATACACAAAAACCCTTTATTTTATAGGTATCTTGGGGGTTTTTGGTTTCTTTTTGTTTTGCACAATTTTTGTGCATTTTATATCAAGTTATGCAAAATTTTATCAAGTTTTTATCAAGGTGATAATAAATCCCACTTTTAACAAAATGAAATCCATGAAAGCCTATCCTTTACCCAAACTCTTTTTTAAAGGCTCATTGAACGCACAGAATTGCCCTTCCTTTCCTTAACTCACCCGTCACTGAACAAAGGGACTTATCGTTGTATTTTATTTCACCGATTCGCTCCGCTCGGGGCATGGTTTCATTCCATACAACCATAAGTCCTTCAGTAACGACACCCCTATAAACCGTTTCTAATGGGTAAAACTCATAACAAACGGCTTAATACATAGGGGTGTCTCTATCAGGGCGAAGTATCTCCCTAATAACCCTCTCTTAAGACAGGTTTCAGCACGAATGGTCAGGAGACTGCTTATATGAGCGAGAACCGCCCACTCCCAATTTTCGTTATCTCCGTTTTTTTCACTACTACGGAAAAGGGGATTTATAAAACACCCTTGACTCGATATTTAATATATGGTATCTTCAGACCAATATGAAGGCGGAACTTATACATCATGAGAAAAGGTATTTTTCTGACAACTCTTTTTATGAGATAAAAAGCTGGAGAGTTTCTGAAGGTAAGGATAAACCACATGGTATTAAATACTCTTTTGTCTACATCGTAGATAATGAAAGAGTAATTGGTTATGATAATGCAGAAGGAAAAGGAGACCACAGACATTATAGAGACAAAGAGGAAATATATAAATTTCAGGGGTTAGAGAAACTCTGGAATGATTTTATGAAAGACATCAAAATATATAGGGAGGAAAATCTATGAGAGTAAGAGATATAAAAATATCTATTAAATCCGATGAAGATATTTTTAAAGAGGTTAAAGAAGTATGGAAGAAGATTAAAAAAGGGGAGAAGGTTAAAAAGCATGAGGGTATCTCTTTCGAGAGTATTGAGTCAATGAGAAAGATTCTTACTGAGGAACGACTTAGAATAATAAAAACTATCAAAAAAGAACATCCTCAATCAATTTACGAGCTTGCAAAGATGGTCCACAGGGATATTAAAAATACCTTTGATGATGTTCAATTTCTTGCACAGGCTGGACTTGTAGAATTAAAGAAAACAAAAAATGGTAGAGAGAAGACAACCCCAGAGGTAGATTATGATAGGATACTTTTAGAGATACCGGTTTAAAGACATAGAGGGCTAAATAAGGAGGCTTATTATGTTATCACAGGAGATTAAAACAATAGATTCCAGCGGTCAAATGTCTCAAGCTCAAGAGGAAATAGAGAAAGGGGTATGGCTTATCAAAACTGCCAAAGTTATTCCGGATAGTGAAATGTGGATGCACGAGAAACCTGCCAAATCCAGGATTGATAAATCTATCAAATGGGCTGAAAAAAATAAACCAACCGAGACCAATCTGGAGAAATTGATTGATAAAATCAGATAGGGTCCTCCTTAAATGGTAGCTTGAGATAGAAAATTAAATTTATTTGACATGCTTATTAGCAGGATAGTAGTATATTAACAAGGATAAGGAGGTATCAAAATGCTTATAGCTGAATTTACATTAAAGCTCCCTGTTAAAATTAAGAGGAAAGCCAAAGTATATATTTCAAACTGTCCTGTCCTTGACCTTTATTCACAGGGAATGACAGAAGAAGAAGCAAAAAAAAATATGATAGAAGTTATAAGATTATTTATAGTCTCCTGTTTTGAAAAAGGTACTCTTGATGTTGTGTTGAAAGAGTGTGGCTTTAAACCAATTAAAAAAATAATGCATACACCAAAGGATCATAAGTTTGTAACCGTTCCAATCCCCTTTAATATTGCCACTCACCATTCTGTATGCCACGCCTGACTCCTGTTCACTGGAAAGTTCTTGAATGTATATTCCAAAAAGACGGTTTTATTTTTCATAAACAAGAAGGGTCCCACAGATCTTATTTTAAAAAAGGAATTCACCGTCCAGTAGTAATACCAACCTATAAGGATGTTTATTTAGATATCATTAAGAGCAATATGAGAACAGCAGAAATGGGTAGGGATAAATATTTTCAGTACTTAGAGGAGTGCAGAAAGAGAGCTTAATTTCTATCAAGAGAAAATTGTATTATGCTTCTCTACACAATGCGTATCAGTCAGGGATTTCGGGCTGTAGTTTATAGGGAGGGACAATATATGCGGTTTCTTTCACTTCATCCAGACCATGATTCTGTATATAAATAATAAAATCATCTTTGTAAAAAAATGACCACAATTGTTGACATAATTTTTAAAGGGTATATAATTATTTAAGGGAGGTGGTTAAGATGATAATTACAAATATAAGAGATTTTAGAGATAAGGCTACAAATTATTTAAAAAGAGATGAACCTATCCTTGTTACCAGACACGGTAAAGTGACAGGACTTTTCCTTCCAATCGAGCATCCTGAAAGTATTCCTTTAGATTTAAAGAAAGAGTTACTTTTAAGATTTGGAGAATATATAAGCAGTTCTCTAAAAAGCAAAGGGGTTAAAGAGGAGGAGATACTTGAAGATTTCAAAGCCTTTAAAAAGTCTCGTCGCAGACGCTAATGTAATTCTCTCGGCAGTAATAGGTAAGGCAGCCCTAAAGATTTTTACCAATACAGATATTAAGATTATCACAACTCAATTTAATATAGGGGAAACATTAGAGTATTTGCCGAGGTTGGCAGAAAAATATAAATTAGAGTTAGAGATTTTAGAATCCCAGCTAAAACTTCTCTCCTTAGTGGTTTATCAAAAAGAGTTTTATGAGGATAAATTGAAGATTGCTTTTAAAAAGGTAGGAGAGATAGATCCAGAGGATATAGACCTATTAGCATTGGCTATAAAGTTAGATTTACCAACCTGGAGTAATGATAAGGATTTTAAAAAGGCACGAGTAGAAGTTTTTACAACAGCAGAGGTTTTAAAGATGATGGGTTTGTAATAATCTGAGTGACAACCGCCAGCAGAATATTCTA
>CAYMMR010000052.1:0-12243 GCA_964391545.1 uncultured Nitrospinota bacterium
CTCTGAGGGTGGCAGGGGCTTTATGGTCTCTCGATACAGACCTCGCATACAGGCGTCATTTCCCTGCTGTAAACTGGATAAGGAGCTTCAGTTTATATACAGCAGGCCTTAAAAATTGGTTTTCCGTAAATGTATTTCAAGATATAAATGAGTTAAGAGAGAGGCTTATGGGGCTGCTCCAGAAGGTCGAGGAGTTGAAAGAGGTTGTTCAATTGGTGGGTCTGGATGCGCTTCAGGATTCGGATAGGGTTACTGTTGATGCGGGTAATATTATAGTGGAAGGGTTTTTAAGGCAGAGCATGTTTCATCCCGTGGATTCCTTCTGTTCTTATGAAAAGCAATACTGGATGTTAAGATGTATTTTAAATTATTATGATGAGGCATTGAAGTCGCTTAAAAAAGGCATCTATATAGAGAAAATACTGGATAACCCTTGCAGAATAAAACTTCTCGGGATGAACGATTGCAGAAATGAAGATATGAAGGAATCTGCAAAGATTTTAATAGAGGAAATAAATAAGGCATGGATCTCATAAACAAGATAGAGGGTAAGGGTTAAATATGGATATAGTAACAAGGGAATTTCAATCGATAAGCTATATATCGGGACCTCTTATATTTCTTGAAGGCGCGAGAAAAATCTCGATAGGCGAGATGGTAAGAATATCTTTTTCCCGGCGGGAAGAAAAGAGGGGGCAGGTTCTTAAAATTACCGAAGACCATACAGTAGTTCAGATTTTAGAGGGCACTTCAAACATCGATACATCTAAGACAAAGGTCAGGCTCAGCGGAGAGACCCCAAAATTCGGCGTTTCTATGGATATGCTGGGGAGGGTGTTCAATGGCATAGGCGAGCCGAGAGACGGTCTTCCGGATTTTATTCCGCAAAAACGACTCGATATAACAGGACTGCCTATAAATCCGGTATCGAGGGATAAACCCTCGGATTTTATTCAAACCGGCATATCCTCTATAGATGGATTGAATACGCTCGTAAGAGGACAGAAACTCCCTATATTTTCGGGCGCAGGTCTTCCTGCAAACGAGATGGCTGCCCAAATTATAAGACAGGCAAGCGTTAATGGAGGAGAGCCTTTTGTATTGGTTTTTGGCGCTATGGGAATTACCGGCAGGGAGGCTCATTTTTTTACCGAGCATTTTGAGAAGACAGGCGCAATGGATAGAACGGTTATCTTTATAAACCTTGCGGATGAGCCTACTATAGAAAGACTCTTTACGCCGAGGATTGCCCTGACAACAGCAGAATATTTTGCCTTTGAAAAAGATATGCATGTCCTCGTAGTTCTTACGGACATGACTAACTACTGCGAGGCATTGAGGGAAATAGGAAGCGCAAGAGAGGAGATTCCGGGAAGGAGAGGGTATCCTGGTTATATGTATACTGACCTTGCAGGTATATATGAAAGGGCGGGAAGAATAAAGGGTAAAAAAGGCTCTATTACCATGCTGCCAATCCTAACTATGCCGGACGATGACATAACCCATCCGATTTCCGACCTCACCGGTTATATAACGGAAGGGCAGATAGTATTGAACCGCCAGTTGTGGAAAAAAGCCGTATATCCTCCCGTTGATGTCCTTCCATCATTATCGCGGCTTATGAATCTTGGAATAGGAGAGAGAAAGACAAGGGAAGACCACAGGGGTTTATCCGACCAGCTTTACTCGGTATATGCAAAAGGAAGGGATATGAGAAAGCTCTCTACAATAGTGGGAGAGGAGGGGTTAAGCGAGTTAGACAGGAAATACCTGAATTTCGCCGATGAATTTGAAAAGAGATTTATAGGACAGGGAGATGTTAACCGAAGCATCGTTGAAACCATCAGCATCGGCTGGGAGCTTCTGAAAATTATGCCGAAATCCGAGCTTACAAGAATAAAAGAGGAGTTTATAGAGAAATATTATTAATGCTATGAACCAGACATCGCCTACACGACTCAATCTGTTAAGCCTGAAAACACAGCATCTGCTTGCAAAGGATGGGGTTAGGCTTCTCAGGAGCAAAAGAGAGACGTTAATAAGAGAGTTTTTCAAATTAATGAAGGATGCGGCAAAATTCAGAGATACCCTTGAAAATGATACCAAAGATGCCTTTACATCGTTAATCATGGCAAAGATGTTTCTCGGAGAAGATATTTTGACATCTGCTTCCTATGCGCACAAAAGGGATATTAATATTGACATCGAAGGCAAAAATATCATGGGGGTAATCGTTCCGCATATAGAAGACAGGAATCTCAAAAGAGCGGTTGATGCAAGGGGTGTTTCTCCGATAATGGAGTCGTATAGAATCACAGAAGTTGCAGAAAGGTTCGAGGATGTGCTTAACGACATTGTCAGGGTTGCATCTAAGGAGATAAAATTAAAACGATTGGGACGGGAGATACAGGCTGCCACACGCAGGATAAACGCCCTCGAAGAGATTCTGATTCCATCTTTGATAAACCGGATTAGAACGATAGAGAGGATTCTCGATGAGAGGGAAAGGGAGGACATTTTTAGGTTGAAGAGATTTAAGAGATTTATGATATTAAAATGAGAAAATCTTTTGGCAAGACATGGTGGGGTAATGCGTGGGTTGAGGCAATGGAGAGGATTGACTATAATACCAATCGTCTCCCAAGGGGGAGGAGGTATGCCAACAACGGGAGTGTCAGAAAAATTGATATTAAGGAAGGCGAGATATCTGCAAAGGTTCAGGGTTCGATGCCAAGACCCTACGACATAAAGATAAACCTTAAGAGATTTAATGGTTCGCAGGCAAAAAGGATAAGGGAGATTATTGAATCAAAGCCTGCAATTGCCTCCGGTCTTAGTCTTGGAAAACTCCCGGAGGCATTGCTCACGCTTCTATCCGGGCATAAGATTCACTTGCTTCCGCAAAGCTGGGACGACATACCTGCCGAATGTTCCTGTCCGGACTGGGCAAATCCCTGCAAGCATCTTGCAGCGGTCTATTACATCGTTGCCAACGAGATAGATAAAAATCCATTCCTGATATTTAACCTGAGGGGAATTTCCACCGATTTATTGATGAAATCAACGGGGCTTACAGCAGCGCATATCACGGAAGGAAGAGAGAAAAAGTCGGATATTTTTATCCCCTTCGAGCAAATTAAATTAGCCCCTCACCCCAACCCTCTCCCCATAGGGGAGAGGGAGGATGCTGAAAATCTGTGTTCCCAAATCTCCAATCAGGAATTTAGTCTCCCCGACCTCTCCTTTCCATCCTTTGATATCGAGTCAATTTTTGCGATCCTCTCCGACAAGCCCCTGTTTTACGACAGCGGCGATTTCAAGAAGATACTCCTTCAGGCATACAGGAATGTCTTAAAGGGAATAGAGTCCATCGATATAGACGAAGAAAGCGGGCTATCATTTAAAGATACCGACTTTTTAATGATTAAAAAACATGAGGAGACTTGCATTTTCGTATCGCCGCCCGAATCTATCCCGAAAGATAGAGGCGGAAAAAATGTATCCCTGAAAATCCCTGTCCTGTCAAGTGAGGGAATAGCGCTAAAAAAAATAAAAGGGATGGAATTTCCGCCGGCTGCAATCTTCGACATGTTTCTAACCGTTCCGCTCGATGCCTCCCCTGACAACAACTCATTATCTTATAGGTTTCTTACTATCTCCACATCTGCTGCCCTATCCTTTATAAGGTCAAAATCTTTTATACCCGAAGCAGTTATTCATGGAGACCATGAATTTTCCATACGATATTCCCCCATTATTCACGATGATAAGAGCCGCGCTGCTATTGATTATTTAAAGGCAGTTATTCCCTTTAATTTCCATATCAGACAGGCTGACAATGCCCTTATTACAAAGGAATGGGTTTATGATTTTATCTCTATGATTATTACCGCCCTTTTTCATAAGTTTGCGGGCTTATCCCCGAGTAAAAATTTCGGGGACAAGCCCGAGAGAGATAAGATTCATAGAGTATTTTTTAGTGAATATCTCTACAAGGGGGAGAGATTTGAAGAGAGGCAGACTGCAAAGAGTGTCGCGGATTGGCTCGAGAGGCTCTCTATACGAAAGAAGGATATATCTCCTGTTATCATGATTGAGATAGAAAAAAGAGACAGCTTTGCCTTAAGTCTCGGCGTGGAAAATAAGAAAGACCCTTTAGCCCCGCTTATCCCACTCTCAAAAATATTTAATCATGTTCCCGCATGTCTTAAGCGGGAATCGGACGATACTCTATTAAGGACAGATGTATCGAGACAGATAAGCATTGCCTCCGAGTATATCCCGCCTCTCTGTGATGTCTTAAACAGCAAAGGTATGGAAAAGGCATTCCTTTCATCGTCGGACCTTGCCCATCTTATGACAGGGGCATTAAATATATCAGGGTAAGCATTCCCAAACAGCTTAAAAAACTCGCCATCCCACGCATTGCCATAAAAACAGAGATTAAAGATAAAGGTAGTGTTATCTCCTATCTCTCAATGGATGAAATGCTCGATTTCTCATGGGAGATTGCAATAGGAGACGAGACACTATCGGGTAAGGAGTTTATAAAGCTTGTGAAGTCCGCAAAAGGAATCGTGAGATTTAAAGACCAATATCTCCTTATGAACCCCGAAGATGTAAAAGGCATATTGGAGAAGATTAATAAACCTATACCGAGGCTGTCATCGTTGGATGTCCTCCGCTCTGCCTTTACAGGTGAAGCCGGTGGATTCCTGTTTAATCCAGATGAGGCATTAAAGGGGATTCTGAATGAGATTACCAATATAAAAGAGATAGACGTCCCTGCTTCCTTACATGCCGAATTGAGGCCGTATCAGGAGAGGGGATTCAAATGGCTCTATTCAAATACAGTTAAGGGATTTGGCTCCTGCATTGCCGACGATATGGGGCTTGGAAAGACCATACAGGTCATCACGCTTATACTCAAATTAAAAGAAGAAAAACATCTGACCCGCCCCGCGCTTGTTATATGCCCTACAACCCTGGTTGGCAACTGGCAGAAGGAATGCGGCAGATTTGCGCCTTCGCTCGATTTATCCGTTTATCACGGCACAGAAAGGAGCCTCTCTTTAAAGGATAAAGACATGGTCATTACCACCTATGGCATGGTAAGACGCGATATAAAAGACTTCATTGACAGAAAGTGGGGGATAATCGTGATAGACGAAGCGCAGAATATAAAAAATCCCGATACCGATCAGACAAAGGCAGTAAAATCCCTTAAAGCAGATGGATATATTGCCATGAGCGGCACACCTGTCGAGAACAGGCTTACCGACCTCTTCAGCATCTTCGATTTTATAAACAGGGGATATATGGGGGAGAGAGAAAAGTTTAGGAGAGAGTATGCAGTCCCCATCGAAAAATACAGGGATAGGGAGCGTATCGAAAGGCTAAAAAGAGCCACTGCCCCATTCCTCCTAAGAAGGCTTAAAACAGATAAGACAATCATTACCGACCTCCCCGATAAAATTATATTCGACGAATATTGCTACCTTACCAAAGGACAGGCTGCGCTTTATCAGCAGGTGGTTGACATGGTAATGAAGGAGATCGAAGTCAGCGAAGGTATAGAGAGGAGGGGATTGATATTCAAGCTGATTACATCCTTAAAACAGATATGCAATCACCCTGTCCATTTTTCAAAAAAGGGGGAGCCGCTCAAGGAATTATCTGGCAAGTCAGAGAAGATAATAGAGTTAATAGAAAAAATACTCTCTATGAAGGAAAAGGCTATTGTTTTCACACAATACAAAGAAATGGGAGATATTATGGTGGATATGGTCAAAAATGAGCTCAATGAGAATCTCCCCTTCTTTCACGGAGGACTGCAAAGAAAAAAAAGGGACAAGATGGTGGAAGATTTTCAGACAAATGAATCCATCAAATTAATGGCAGTCTCCCTCAAGGCAGGGGGCACAGGGCTTAACCTGACTGCTGCTGCGAATGTGATACATTACGACCTCTGGTGGAATCCGGCAGTAGAGGCGCAGGCGACCGACAGGACATACAGAATCGGGCAGGATAAAAATGTGGTAGTCCACAGGCTTATAACTATCGGGACATTCGAGGAAAAGATTGATGAGATGATAAAGGCAAAAAAGGAGCTTGCCGATTTAACGGTAACAACAGGCGAGCAGTGGATTACAGAGCTTTCCAATAAGGAGCTAAAGAATATATTCAGTCTGGCAAAGTGATATCCAAATTCCGCTAAAAAGGAATTTGGGTCAAAAAACTTATTGACAGCCATTATTCCCTTCGGTAAACTCAGGGCATGCTTAAGCTCTATGAGAAATAAATGGGACGGTTCTGAGCATGTTGCACAAACCTCTTTTTATAAGTTTGTCATGCCCGAATGTCTCTGTCGGGCATCCATAACTCATTGAATTTATAAGAACTGGATTCCCGATAGAAGCCTTCGGGAATGACATTTATGATTTATGCAACAGCCTCTTTTATTTTTTTTAATGAGATAATTTATTCAATTCGTTAAATTTCTGCAAATGAATGACAAAAAAAAACCGCTTCCTGCCGAAGAGAAAGAAAATCTTAATAGGTGGCTCATATCCTATTCGGATTTTATGACCCTTCTTTTTGCCGTATTTGTGGTGCTTTTTGCGATTACCAACCTCGACTTAAGAAAACTGAAAAGCATGGCGTCATCCTTTGAATCGGCAGTTGTCTCATACGGGATAGGAAATGAATCTCTTGCCTTTCTGTTTAAAGAGAAAGGCAAGGAATCTCTTACGCTCTCTCCCTTCAGCGAAACAGGACTTTCCCGTGAGGAGGTATCCGAATTTATATCCGCAAGGGATGCTCTAAAATCCACGATTGCAGAAGACCCTTCTCTTAAACATCTGGAAAAGGATGCGGTTTTTGATATAGACCAGCGTGGTCTTATTATTCAATTGAGGACGACAGACCTTTTTGCATCCGGCAGCGCGGAGATAAACCCCGCCACGCTCAAATTTATAGATAAAATAGCATCGTTTTTATATGCTACTAATTATTTAATCCGCATCGAAGGACATACCGATTCTATTCCAATAAGCACTCCCCGCTACCGCTCGAATTGGGAACTGTCTGCGGATAGGGCGAATCGTATTGTAAAATATCTTATTACAAGGTATAATTTTTCTCCAGAAAGGCTTTCGGCATCCGGATACGGTGAATTCAAGCCTATAAGGTCGAATGATACGGAAGAGGGGCGGGAGCAGAACAGGAGAATCGAGATAATTCTTCTGGGCAAAAAAGAAAGCCTTAATGAGCCAATAAATCGTATAAAATAATACTATGAACTTATCAACTATTATCGGACTTGTTATGGGTATTCTTGCAGTGGTCGGCGGCCAGGTTTTGGAGGGGGGGCATATAGGCTCGATCCTCCAGATAACCGCAGCGGTTATTGTCTTCGGCGGGACACTGGGCGCTACTATTCTCAGTTTTGAATGGCAGGATTTGAAAAAAGGTTTAAAGACGACCTTTATGATATTTAGGAATCCGGAAGGCGAATTTCAGGCGATGATCGATTTAATTGCGGAGCTGGCAGGAAGGGCGCGGAAAGACGGTATCCTTGCCCTTCAAAATTTACAGGCCGATATTAAAGACCCCTTTTTGAAACGGGGGTTGGGGTATGCCATAGACGGACTGGAGCCTGCAATGATAAGGCATATCATGGAGCAGGATCTTGAGACATCCGAGAATGATCTGATGATTGGGGCAAAGGTTTTTGAGGCAGCAGGCGGATATGCGCCAACCATAGGAATACTCGGCGCCGTTCTCGGATTGATTCATGTTATGGAGATGCTGGAGGACCCGAGCAAGATAGGCGGCGGCATAGCGGTTGCCTTTGTTGCAACCGTTTACGGCGTCGGCGGGGCAAACCTGATATTTCTTCCCATTTCCAATAAGATAAAGAGAAGGGCAAAGATGCTGACTGCAAAAAGGAATATGATTTTACAGGGTATTATTGGCATTCAGGAGGGAAGAAATCCCCGTGTTATCGGAGAGTATCTCAAGATGTTTATGGAAGAGGAGCTTCGCGCATTAAAGCCGGCAGGCCACAGGTAAAGGCAGACGATTTTTATGGAACAAACAGAGCAAAAGAAGGCCGCTCCCGCCATAGTAATAGTTGAAGAATTAAAGTCACCCAAAAAAGCAGAAGAGGAAGAAGGGGCTGATGCAGAAAGATGGCTGCTCCCGTTTGCAGGTCTCGTCACTCTTCTCTTCAGCCTGTTTCTCGTCTTGTTTTCCATGTCGCAGACGGATATGAAAAAGTTTAAGGATGTATCGAAGTCTCTGCAGGGGGTATTTAAAGGCAGCGGCGTTGGAGAAAAACCGGATACCCTTAAATATCCATCCGGTGACAGGGTTGTCCCGACCCCTATACAGACTAAAAGAAATTTTAATCAGGCTGAGGTTCCTGTATTTGAAAGGCTCGGAACCTCTATTAAGGAAGATGGTAAACGGCTTATAAAGGAAGGACTTACAGAAGGTTTTATGTCTGCCGATATCGATGAGAGAGGGTTGGTTATAAGGCTTGCGGCAGATAGCATGTTCGATATTGGCGATGATAGAATAAACCCGCATATCCTTCCGCTTTTAGAGAATATTGCGCTTAAATTAAAACCCACTAATTTCGAATTAAGAATCGAGGGGCATACGGATTCCACACCTATCGGCACAGAAAGATTCCCATCGAATTGGGAGTTATCGTCTGCAAGGGCTATCGATGTGGTTCGGTTTTTTATTAAAAAAGATTTTTCCCAGAACAGATTATCTGCCGTTGGATATGGCGAATACCGTCCTATCGGGAGAAATGATATGGAAGAGGGCAGGACAAAAAATCGCAGAATAGATATTGTTATTCTCGGAACGAAGATATGACTTAAATCAACTCCCTTCTCAATGCAGCTTCATTTAATATGGTTATTTTTCTCTTATCAACTTTAAGAGAGCCGTAACTCTCGAATTCCTTTAATATCCTCGTAACCGTCTCTCTCGATACACCCGCAAAATCCGCCAGTTCCTGGCGGCTGAGTTTGAGATTTACAATAACTCCGTTTTTTTCTCTAATTCCATGCTCTGCCGATATATCCACGAGAACCTTTGCCACCTTTCCGTAGGCATTTGCAAACCTGAGACTCCCGATTTTTTCGTCTGTTTTTCTCATCCTCCTGCTCAATAGGGCGAGCATGTTGAGGGCTATCTGTGGAGATTTTCTTATAAGCTCGATGAAATGCTCTCTTTTAATAATAAGGGCAATGCTTTTTTCCAAAGCTGTTACCGTAGCGGACCTATGCTGTCCGTCCAGCAGGGACATCTCTCCGAAAAAATCGAAGGGATACATAATCTTCAATATATCCTCATTCCCTTTTCTGTCGCAGATAGATATTTTTACCGAGCCGGATTTCAAGATAAAAAGCGAATGTCCGGGGTCTTCGGCATGGAATATTACCTCATCCTCTTTGTATGTCCTTTCCGAGACTATGCCAAGAAACCTTGACAAATCGCCATCAGGTAGTTCCGAAAATATCTGCACCCTTCTTAAAAACAATTTATTGGTCATAAAACATTACCTCGATCATTCCTCTCAAATCTCCTTTTTTAAAATCATAAGCCCTGTCATTGGGATACTTCTCTATTATAAATTTCGGCCTTTTGTCTTTTGAGCCGTGGCATGAAAGACAGGCATCTTCGACAAATATAGGTTTACTGTATCTCATATATTTCTTCCCTCCAATTTCGGCAGTATCCCATCGGTCTTTTAAGCTTCTATTCTTATCGAATTCTTCGAGCAATTTAATCTCTTCCGCCTTTGCAGCATTTGCAGGGTTCCTGTTTTTTAGAGCCGCATGCCTTATCATAAACCCCTCTTTTTCCGATATTTCCTTTACCCTCTTTCCCACAGCGCCGCATACATTCTTGAAAATATCCTCGGTAATCTCGGAGTCCGGTTTTATAAAGGTTTGCGCCAATCCGCTCCTCATTTGGATTATTTCATCCGTTATAGAAACAGCCCTCGATTTCTTCTCCTCCGAATTCTCGCCGGCAATAGCAATAAAGGGAAGATATGCTGTGAAGGATACCACCAAGGCAAATATGATAATACTGCAAAAACCTTTTTTTGAACGACTTTTTAGTTTTTCTTTTGTTCCATAGTTCGATTCTAAATAAATAGAGCAAAAGAAAAAGTAACGGAAGTGAGGAAAAAGGGTTTTTGCAGGATACTCAAATATAAACTTCTTCATATAGCGCCTCCTTTTTTAATCATCTCCTCTGCATGTCTTCTTGCAGCCTCTGTAATTACCTTGCCGCCTGCCATTCTTGCAATCTCTTCTACTCTATCGGCATCGTTAAGCTCTTTTACGGAGGTTACGGTTCTGCCTCCGGAGACATTTTTTGTTATTTGAAAATGGGCATCTGCACGGCTGGCAATCTGGGGCAGATGGGTGATGCAGAAGACCTGTCTTCCTTTCGAGACCTTTTTCAATTTTTCTCCTACCACCTCTGCCACCCCTCCACCTATTCCTGCATCCACCTCATCGAAGACCATTACAGGAATCGAATCGGCAGAGGCGAGTATATTCTTTATTGACAGCATAACCCTCGATATTTCGCCTCCCGATGCAATCCTTGAAAGGGGCTTTAAATCTTCCCCAATATTCGGGGAGAAGAAAAACTCAATTTTACCAATCCCTTCCGGGAAAATCTTTATAGTTTTTCCTTTGTATTTTACAAAACCAGTGTCATCGCTTTCATAAGAAAAATTCACATTAAATCTGACCTTATCCATTTTTAATTCTTTTAACTCCTTCTCCATCTGGAATTCAAATCTCCCGGCAGCCTTTTCCCTTTTTTCTGCCAATTCTATCGAGAGCTTTTCCAATTCTTTTTTAATGTTTTCGATTTCAGAGGATAACCCATCCTTCCTCTCCTGACTTCTTGAAAGCATTATAAGGTCATCATCGAGTTGTTTTCTGTATTTTAGTATATCTTTGATATTCGTTCCATATTTTCTCTTTAAACTGCTAATCTCTGCAAGCCTATCTTCTATTTCCGATAAACGGCCGGGATTAAACTCTATTTTTTCCATATAATCCCTTATTTTTAGGGCAATATCCTCTGTTTGAAAAAGAATCCCCTTTCCGTTTTCCAAAACCTTTTCCATCGTTGAATCGATTTTATTGATTTCGGAAATATTATTAATGACAGTATTCATTTTTTCGGTTACCGCGCCATCGGAGGAATATAAAATATCATAAACCTCAGTCGCTTTCCGATGAAGCTTTTCCGCATTCTGAAGCAGATTCTTTTCTTTTTTAAGCTCCTCGTCTTCGTCTGTCTTTAATCCAGCCTTATCTATCTCTTCCCTTTGGAAAGTCAGGAGGTCTATCCTTTGAATCCTATCCCTTTCCTTATTTATCAATTCATCCATCTCCCTTTGAAGATTCTGAAGCCTTTGATAGCTTTCTTTACATTTATCTCTCAAAACTTCCGTATCTCCGAAGGAATCCAGAACAGAACAGTGATTTTCGGGGTGCAATAATGTCTGATGCTCATGCTGTCCGTGTATATCCACGAGCATGTCGCCGATATTTTTCAATCCTGAAAGATTAATTACGCTTCCGTTTATATAACTCCTGTTTTTCCCCGAGCGGGAAACCTGTCTTCTTATTATCAGTTCCTCGTCTTCCGTCTCGATTCCCGATTCATTCATAGTCTCCTTTATCCTTTTCATCGTCAATATATCGAAGACCGCCTCGATTTGAGCCGAATCCTCGCCGCTCCTTATCATCTCATCCGATGCCCTCTCGCCAAGTATCAATCCGAGGGACTCGATTATAATAGATTTTCCCGCCCCTGTCTCACCTGTAAGTATGTTGAGTCCGGGCTTAAAATCTATACTCAGCTCATCTATGATGGCATAGTTTTTTATATGCAGTTCCTTTAACATATTAACCTTGCAAATTAATGATAAGTATACTCCAAAAACTTCCCTTAAACCACTTATTAACCACAAAAATGTGCAAACGATTATCTCCCCATCTCTCATTTTTCCTCTGTGGTAGGGTTGGGTGAGGAGAATTTTTATGTTTCTTTGACGTATGAAATTATAAAAGCATTTAGACAGGATTAACAGGATTATTTTTTTGCCCCTGATAGATTCAATCAGGGGTTATCCTGAGGTAAAATAAAAAAGTGTGTAAAAAGAAAAAAGGCGGTGTATCCTAAAAGTTG
>CAYMMR010000053.1:0-11903 GCA_964391545.1 uncultured Nitrospinota bacterium
ATTCCTCACTTCGTTCGGAATGACAGAGCGAACGGGCTCGGAATGACAACTCTCGCAGATATGCCTTGCCGAGCTTTGTCCTAAGCTCGCCTGAGTCAGGTTTCGTGGCAACTGCGACTTGAAGCTCCTTCACCGAATCGGGTATTTTTCCTGTAGCGCGAAGAATCGCCGATAAAATCCGGTGCGCCTCTGTTGCTCCGAAATCGAGAGAAATCGCCCATTCAGATAAACCTCTGCATCTTCATAATGCTTAAAGCGATAAAACATCCTGCCCAGAGACAAATGCCCAAGATGGTTGAAGGGTATGATCTCGCTGGTCTTCAAGATTCTTCTCTTGAAATCCTTGACCTTCTCTTTTTCAGATTCGGTATCTGCCATCTGCAGAGTATGACCGCAGGCTGCGAAGTATTCATCAATGCTTTTTATGGGTTCTTTGCCGAATTTCGCTGAATAGTTACAATCTCCTTTTCTATATTTCCCAGCCTCTTTTTTCCTAAATTGAGAAGTCTTCCTTTTAGAGAATCGTGGTTAAAGGGCTTTAAGATGTATTCATCCACTCCATATTGCGAAGCTGCCATAATATTTTCACGCTGCTGCTCGGCTGTAAGCATAATAAAGATAAAATCCTTTGTCCTCTCATCTTCTCTTATCATCTTCAGCAGCAACAACCCGGTCATTACAGGCATATTCCAGTCAATTATACCCATCTCGATTCTTTTTTCAGGGACATCGCAGACTGCGATTATTTTATCCCATGCCTCTTTTCCGTTTCTGGCATCGATAATATCCGTATATCCCAGATTGGTCAGGCACTCCCGCACAATCCGGCGCATCGTAACAAAATCATCCGCTACAATAATACGCATAACAAAATGTTTCCCATAAGGAAATTGTATGGCAAGCCTTTAGGCTTGCTTTCTATTCACCATTACCGCAAGGCTAAAGCCTTGCCCTACAAATGTCTTTATATACGATTGCAGGATTTAGGCAAAATTACAAAATGAAATGTCCCGCTACAATCAGCATTATCCATAATATGAAGAGCATCGGCTGAATATGGATTAGGCGAAGCTGTTTTTTCATGCCGCTCGTCATACGGTAATACATCAGTGCGCCGTTGATTGACAGCCAGAGCGTAAGGATAATACTTCCCGTAAGAAGGATATTATTTTCATCGGCATAGTGCGCATGAATTATCACAGCAGGAAGGGCTATCAGGTTTAAAATGACATGCGCCTTCAGATATTGTCTGAAGAAAAGCTTAATATCCTTTGACCATGGGGTAAAATTCATCGCTATCACCCTGGCAGGATAATAGGCATTTGCTATAATAAAAAGAAAGGCTGCTGCCGTGCCGAAAAAATCGCTAATCTCTTCCATATCATTTCAAGGACAAAAACCTGATAGAACGCAGATGTGTTCCATTCAAGGATTTTATGATTTTTTATGCCTTGCCTTTTTCCCGTGCGCACCCTTTGGCTTTGTCTCGATACTCTTTCTTAACGCCTCTATTCCCTCTAATAGCGCCTCTCCCGAAACATAAACATCAAATTCAATATCCTTGCCTGTAACAGTCTTCAAAGCATCGAGCGCTGCCATTCTTACCCTCACTTCACTGTCTTCAAGGGCATTTATAAGCGCAGGTGTGATATCTTTCTCTTTTGCCCCCTTCCACCCTAAAATAACCGCTGCAGCAATCCGCATGTCCGAATGGCTGTCCTTCAACGCATCGAGTATCAGGGGTATTGACCCCTTAAAGTCAAATTCATAGAGCGCCAATAACGAATAAAGTCTTATCCTGATGTCTCTGTCCGAAATCTTTTCTCTAAAGAGCGGGAGGGAGGAAGGGTCTTTGATGGCAGCAAGTGAATACATTATTTCTTTAGTAAGTCCGGGGTCGTTAAGTTTTTCCGCCTCTGCGAGTATCGGCGCTGCCGCCCTGTTTCTTATTATTCCGAGCTCCATTGCCGCAAGCGCCCTTGCTACAGGCTCATCGCTAATGAGGCGCCTTGCTGTTTTTGTAAAGGACTCTTTCTCTGTATCCGATTCAAAACTGCCCTCATTTTCGGCATTGTCTATGAGTGAAAGGATAGAGGCTTTCATCTCTTCATTAAATTGCGGCGGCTTGGGCATCGCCTTCAGCATTTCTTCTTTCTCGCATCTCTCGATTTCGGCAATCCTCTCCCTGATTCTCTCGATCTCCTTTTCATACTCCATTACGAGAGAAAAGAGATTTTTTACCTCTTCCGAATTCTGAGCCCTGACTATATTCTTATGCTTTACACTCTCCTCTCCGATTTTATAGCATAGCCTTTCTATCTTTTTCCGATAATCCCGTATTCCCCTTTCAAGAACCCTCTTTTCTCTCGGCTTTACCGCATCTATCCCGCTTTTTACGACCACTGGCACCTGCACTGCCGCGCTTTTCAGGGATTGAAAGCCCTTTAGAAAAAGGACAGAGCCGGCATCATAGCCCGTCACAAGCGCAGACCCTCCTGCATTTAATCCCTTTGCTATCGTCTCCAACACCTTATTCCTCTGTTCCATAACACATCCCTCCTTAAATTACCACTCACCCTAACCCTCTCCCCGGAGGGGAGAGGGAGGGATGAGGGTTATATAAAAACGCCTCCTATTAATCTCGCTGCCATGAGCATCAGACATAGGGCAATTATCTTTTTTATAATAACCGCCTGTGTCCTGAGAGAAATCTTTGCGCCAAGATATGCCCCAATAATAGAGCCGACTCCCAGAAAAACCGCATAATCGAGGTCTATGTATTTTAATCCCATAAATGTAATAACCCCCAGAAGACCGGTTATGGCAAGTATAAAATGGGAAGTGGCAGTAGCAATATGCACCGGCACACCAAGGACAGAACACATGAGAGGCACATGGATTATCCCTCCTCCGATGCCGAAGAGACCCGATATAACTCCAACAAATACGCTTACGGAGAGTCCGACCGGCATATCGGGCGAGTATGTATATACCCTGCCCGATGCATCCCTAAGACTCCTACTGAGAGGCTCATCGAGCGCATTCACCCTTATAACAGAAAGCCTCTTTCCCGAAAAAATGCTGTATGACATAAAACAGAGCAATAAACCGAAAATAAGGGAAAAACTATTCATATCGAATGAGCGGGACAGCATCGCACCGAAAAATACCCCTGGAACTGCAGCAACGGAAAACTTAATCCCTATCTCATAGTCAATCCTTTTCTGGAGCATATAGGAGAATGTCCCCGACAAAGAATTCAGGTATACTACAGCCATAGATGTGCCGATGGCGTGCTGTGGACTGAAATCGTAAAAGATTAACAGTATCGGCACAACGATAAAGCCGCCTCCTGCCCCGATAAGCGTTCCAATAGTCCCAATGAAACCTCCAATCAAAAAAACCGGTATTACATCGTAAATATCCGTTAATGCCTTATGCTCATCCATCCCGGGAACAACTGCAAAGGAATTGTCCGCGGTAAAAAGGAGCAAGACAATTAGAATAAATATTTTCATAGTAAAGAAAAATATATCCACAGATTTCTCAGATTAACGCAGATGACAGCATCATTGTCATTCTGAGCAGAGCGAAGAATCTTAAAACCAAGATTCCTCACTTCGTTCGGAATGACAAGAACGAAGGGTTCGGAATGACAAGAACGAAGGGTTCGGAATGACAAGAACGAAGGGTTCGGAATGACATTTCTGTGTAATCTGCGTCATCTGCGTTCTATCAGGTTTTTGTTCTTATGCCGTGCCTGCCTTTTCCCTGACTATGTTATATGCCTGCACCACCTCCTGAAAATACCTTTTCGCCTCTTCCTTTAAATTATCGGAAGGGAACCTGTCGGGATGGAATGCCACCTTGAGAAACTTATACTTTCTATCGAGCCGTTGAATATCCGTATCGTCAAACCATAAAATTCCATAATGCCCCATATCCTTCTGTTTTCCCGGCGAGGAAAGCGATATAACTGCGAGGTCGAATATATCCTCCCCGATCTCCGCTAATTTCATAGCCATTTCATAGAATGGGACACCCCCTCTTTTAACCTCATTTTCCAGAAGCCCAATCTGTCTTTGCAGCACATCGGCTGCATGAAGGGCATCATCTTCTTCTACACACCTTATATCCTCGAGATAACCTATTAGCTCTTTGATAAAAAGACTTAGCGCTGCCCTTTTCTCGTCTTCATAAGCTCGCAGCTTCTTTCTCATCGAGCTCATCTCCGATTCGATATCCCTATTTTCAAGCGCTTCAACCCTCCTTTTAAGTCCATCTTCCCTCTCAGATGCCTTATCCCTTTCCTCTTTCACCTGAGTCATATCATTATGCAGGCTCTTAATAATCTGTGTATATTCCCTTTTCTCATCCTCTAATTCCCCTATCAGCCGGGAATAGCCCGACATAAATAAATATTTAGCAATGAAGCCCCCCCCGATAAAGGCAGAGAGGATGACGCCGTAAATTGGATTCACTCCATCGAGAGGCTCTTGAATAATCTCAGGATACCTGAGAGAGACAAACCACCAGAGCGCAGTGAACAATACTGCTCCATAGGCAAGCTCGTCAATAATCCATGATTTCGCTAATCTGAATACCAATCGCATAAAGGAATTATAAAATTTTCAATAGAACACGGATGACACTGATGATACGGATTTTCGCCGATTTAATAAAGTATCAAAGAGTCAAAGTGTCATAGTGTCAAAGTTTTTTTAACTCTGACGCTTTGATACTCTGATACTCTGACACTTTTATTCTATCCGTGCAAATCCGCTAAATCCGTGTCATCTGCGTTCTATCGAGTTTTTGTTCATTTCACAAAAGGCGCTGTCTTTGCGCCTGCCTCCGATTCAAACGACCTCTCCGGCTGAAAGCTCAGCATAGAGGCAAAAATAAACCCCGGAAACATTTTCAATCGCGCATTGTAATAATTTACTGCAACATTGTATTCGATTCTTCCCTCGGCAATCCTCGTCTCTGTATTGGATAACTCATTCATCAGGCTCTGGTAGGTTGCAGAAGATTTAAGGTCAGGATAATTTTCTGCCACTGCCTGAAACCTTGAAAGGATAGACTGCATATCCGGAGGTGGTGATTTATCGGGGATATCTTTAAGCGTATTCAAGGCGCTTCTTACTTCTGCCGCATGCTGGAATATCTTTCCCTCGAAGGACATATAATCGCTTACGACTTTTACAAGGCTCGGTATAAGGTCATTTCTCCGCTGCAACTCGGCTTCTATCTGCGCCCTCTGAAGCCTCACCTTATAGTGTTCGACGATAAACTCATTGTAGTAATATACAAGGGCAGATAGAAATGCAAGCATTGCCGCTATCGCTGCAACCTTTATGGCAGTAGATTGTCTGAGCCATATCCTATCTTTGAGGCTTTGCCAGATAAGAGCCATCCTCCTTGCTGCAACAGCTCTTTCGGCAATAAGTCCAAGCTCCCGTGCATAAAGTTTTTTGATAACCTCTTTCATATCTTCCTATTCCTTTGCCGTAATGTAGATTGGAGTTCCTGCACGGACAATATCGAGGAGAAAACCCTTTTTTACATTCAGGTTCTTTGATAGTTTTACAAATGAGCCAATATCCATTATCGAATTTCCGTCCAGTTCTTTGATAATATCCCCTGCCTTTACCCCTGCTGCTGCAAGAATGCCTTCGACCTCAGCCACATAAACCCCTGTCTTCTCGTAAGGCATGATAGCCGGAGGAAGCTGCGTAATATCGGCGCCGAGCCATTCAAATTCCACTATCTTCTGGGCAGCCATCGTACCGGGAGGGAGTAATGGGGGTAATGCAGCGACTTTGACATCGACCGTCTGCCGCGACCCGTTTCTCAAAATAACAAGCTCGATTTTATTCCCTGCCTTCTTTTCATCAATAAACGTTTTAAAGGTTTTAAAGCCCTGTATCTTTTTTCCATCTACCCGCATAATGATGTCCCCCCTTTGAATACTTGCGGCTTCGGAAGGGGTGCTGGGGAGAACAGTATTGACGAGAACTCCCGCCGGCTGTATCATATTGAACTGTCTCGCTATAACCTCATCTACCTCAACCACCGTTACACCTAAGAACGGCTCTATATTAGCAACCTTCTGTCCTGCCACTTTCTGCCCCATAAAATCAGGATTGAAGGTAAGGGCATTCTGTAATTGCGGGTGGCAGTCAACACATTTTCCCCTGTAGGGATGGGGGGCAGCAATAACCTGTCCATCAGGCAGCTTGAAGGTATTGCCGCTCTGCCTGCCGGTCTTTGCCCATGCTACAACCTGTCCCCCTGCAGCCTGAGGAGGCAGGTTTTTAAAATCAAGCACCCCGCCGATGAGCTCAGCGGCATTATTTATCGGTATCGAAAAACCAATGCCTGCAAAAGAGCCGTCGGGCGAATAGATGGCGGTATTTATTCCTATCACCTCGCCCTTTGTATTAATAAGAGGTCCTCCGCTGCTCCCTTTATTTATCGGGGAATCCATCTGAAGCATATTTTCGTAGATATTGCCGCCGATAATGACGCTCCTGTTCCTGCTGCTTATAATGCCCGAGGTTACTGTCTGGTCAAAGCCAAAAGGGCTTCCTATAGAAACAACGACATCTCCTGTCCTCACCGAATTGGAATCCCCAAGGATTGCGTAAGGTAACTGTCTATCACCCTGTATCCGCAGGAGGGCCATATCGCTCCCTTTGTCAGCCTTTACCAGCTTCAGGGGATATTCTACGGCTCCTCCCTGTCCGTATACCGTTGCCTTGATGTTGTTAGCCCCTGCTATTACATGATAACTCGTCAGGGCAAATCCTTCAGGGCTTATGATGACGCCTGTGCCAATACGGGTATAGCTCACCACAGGCGCCCCGGCGACAAAATCAAGATTACCGGCTGCTGCCCCTGCTTGATTTGCAGCCGCCTGCGTATCCTGAACGGCAACGTCGATACTTATTACTGCGGGCCTGACATTCTCTATAATGTTGTGATAAGATTTCTGGAGACCTTTTGCAGGCTCTACTCCTCCCATGGCTGTAGAATGGATTTCGGCGCCTTTCTTTCCCCAAAACCGCTTCAAAAAGTTACCCGGAATATCTTCCTCTTTTTTATATCCCTCATACAGCGCCCATACAATGGTAAGCAGCGCCATAAATACAAGCGACCATATCCACGGCTTATAGTTTCTGGGACAGGCATCTCCTGTCTCCTGAAAGTCCTTTTCCTTATTACCGCTTTCTTTTCCCTTTCCCATAGACTTTCTCCTCTCTATATATCCTTTTTAGCTCCCTTTTGCTTGGGTTCCTCTTTCTTGGTATTCCAGTCCGTCAAATTCATTTTAAGTCCTGTATTCTTTATGCCTGCCAGAACTGCTATTGCTCCGCTGAATATGAGGAACAGGGGTAACAGCGCAATGAAAACCTCGACGACATACCACCAGTATGTTACCAACCCCCATATCCCAAGACATATTGCAATAAGACCAAAAACAATGCTTAACATAACACCCTCCTTTCAGGTTTTTATTTTTTCATCCATCTCTATGGATTTCTTGAAATACTTTACCGCCTCATCCCTCATCCCCTTTGCCTCATAAGCAAAACCGATGCTCTGGTATGCCTTAATAAAGTCAGGCTTTAAGGATATGGTTTTCAAATATGCCTCTATGGCGCCATCATAATCCGCCCTGCTGTCATAGATAAGACCGGTTTTGTAGTATGCCTCTGCATATCCGGGATTTAATTTGACCGCCCTCTTAAATTCCTTCAATGCCTCGTCATTTTCATTTGCCGAAAAATGCGCCGAGCCGAGCAAAAAATATGCCTCGGCAATAGTATCATCCAGAATAACGAGCTTTTGAAGCGCCTCCTTTGCCTCATTCATCAGCCCCATATTTATATAAGCCTTTCCGATTCCAAACAGCGCCTGAATATTGTTCGGCTCATCAGATAGAATCTTCTTATAGGCATTCACAGCGCCTTCATATCTTCCTCTCTTCTCCATATCTTTGGCTATCTCCAGATGCACCCCCTTTGACTCATCGGGGGTAAGCTGAAACAGCCTGTTATAGAACTCAATCGAGCTGTCCATGGCTTTCTTGAAATTCATTGCTATCGCTTTGCCAAAAAATCTCAACTCGCCTGTATCAATCTTCAAATCCATAGATTACCCTCCCTCCTAAAACCTCCATTTTTACTTGTTCCTACGCAGAGCGTGGGAACAAGAAAGCGCCTGTATTTAACTCCCGAAACCCCAATTTTCCACAGGGTAAGTAGTTACAGACATACCGCCTATAATATTAACTTTGGAAAATAATGATTTTTTCACCTCCTCTACAATTCCGTGTGTATCGATAACAGTCCTCTTCTTTGAGATATCTATCACAAGGTCAACCCAGCTCTTCTGCCCTATCTTCCTCGTCTTTATCGTCCTGACCCCTTCGACACCCTTTATGTTGAGGCATATATTGACGATTCTCTCGATAACCTCTTTATCTTCGGATACATCCACCAGTCCGTGTATCCCCTGCAAAAACATAGTAAAAGCCATGTGAAATATAAGTAAAGAGACCGCTATCGCGGCTATGGCATCGGCATAGATAAAGCCCATCTGTGTGCCTATAAGACCGATTAAGACGGCGCCTGCCGAGATGCTGTCCGCCTTGCTTTCGTTGGCATCGGAAAGCAGGGCAGGACTGCCCAATTCCATACCCGCACACCTGTTTGATTTATACATAAGATAACTGAAGCAGAGGGACACTATGGTGGCGAGAATCGCTATAGGTTTAGGGACAGAAGGGACGCCGTATTTGAAGGAATGAAGGGCATCGATAACGATGGTGGAGGCGATTATAAAGAGAAAGAGGCTCGCCGATAATGTGCTTATAAATTCCACCTTACCGTGTCCGAACGGGTGGTTTTCATCCTGCGGCTTGCTTGCAATCTTAAGGGCTATCAGGATAAAAAGCGAGGCAAAGGCATCGGCAATAGAATGGAGTCCATCTGCCACAAGCCCCTTGCTTGCCGTAAGCGTGCCTACCGTAACCTTGAAGACCGCCGCAAGCCCGTTACAGACAAAGCTCCACTTTGCGGAAGACTTTCCACAGCTTTCACATTCAGGGTATCTCATAAATAAATTAGATTGCTTCGTCGCTTACACTCCTCGCAATGACACTTTTATTTGTGTGTCATCGCGAGACCTTTCGCTTGTGTCATTGCGAGCCGAAGGCTAAGCAATCTCAAAGATTGAAATTCTAAACATTAAATAGCCATTTCACTCAAAAAAGGCTTTTCTTTGAATCCGAGTATCCACGCATAAGTTCTATAAGGGAAGACCATGCGAGTTTCATTGTATTTATATACCCATTCATTGTAATTCAGTCTCTCCCTCGTTACCCTCCCTCCAGACTCCTGTATTACTTCCATGAGATAGGCAGAGGGCTTCTTCGATTTTAAAGCAGGATATTTTTCCTTAATTATATCCAACTCTCC
Organism: uncultured Nitrospinota bacterium; assembly: GCA_964391545.1. GTDB lineage: Bacteria > Nitrospinota > Nitrospinia > UBA9942 > UBA9942 > JACQEW01. The sequence goes on from CAYMMR010000053.1 coordinate 9,486, forward strand.
TAATAGGGCGTTAACCTCTCCTTTTTCTTTCAGATATGCCGCATCATTCCCCCCCGACCCGATGAGCCTATTTATGACGATCATCCGCTCCTGTATCTTCTCCTCTATTGCCATATACTTTCCCACTGCATCCCTGCATCGTGCAACCACATCATGCCTTCGCTGCATCTCTGCCTCGAGCCTCCCATGAGAATTATGGATGAGATGCTCTAAATAGATAATCTCGTTGTAAACATACACAGCAAGATAAACTAAAACAGCCGCCGCTATTATTACAAACCCTCTAACTTTCATTTTTAGCAGAGCCTTTCCTTAACCTTAACCTCAACCTTAACCTGTCTTTTTATTTCATGAGAAATAAGGCTCGAATGACAGATTTACGCCTGCAATATTATTAACCCTATTTAAAATGCTATCCCTGACCTGATTCATTATTAAATATCCTTCCTCATGGGTTTTACGGGGGTCTATCTTTATAGTCATATCTGCATATACATTCGACCCCGACTGCCGGGTAATAACCTTCGATACCTTCCGCACTCCCGGGACAAGAAGGGCAATGGATTCTATTTTCCTTGCAGTCTCGCCGTTGACCTGGGTATCCATTATTCCATTTAAAGAATTATTGAGCATCTTCGAACTCAGCCTGACTAAATCCAATGTCTCTATGATTGCCACAAAGGGGTCAAGGAAAAAGATCCCAAAATTCGTGCCGAGCACCGCCATAGCGACAAGCGCCGAAGCCATGGCATCCGAATGGCTGTGCATTGCATTAACCTTCAGGACAGGGCTTTTAACCCTCTCGCCAACACAATCGATGTAGCTGGTAAGCCTGTAATACGCTACCATTGATATTAATGCCGCCCAGAATGCAATAAGCGTAGGAGGCATAATTTTGTTCTGAATGCTCATCATTATGTCCTTTATCGAATGGATAAATAAAAATACCGCTGCAATAATGATGAAAATGCTCATAAACAGGATTGCCAGAAATTCCACCTTGCCATGTCCGTAGGGATGCCTATCGTCTGCCGGCTTTCCGGATACCCTCATTCCAATCATCACGACGATGGAGATTACAAAATCCTTAAAAGAATAGAGCGCATCCCCAAGAATAGCCTTGCTGCCGCTTATAAATCCCACGATAACCTTAAACACCGTAAGGGCGAGACTGGAGAAGATGCAGACCCATACTGCCCGTCTTTCGCAGAATGAGCATTCCTTATATAATTGACAATCTCCTTCACTTCCCCCCTTAAATAAGGGGGGATTGAGGGGGGTTATAGTATTTGATGACATTTCTCACAAGCCCCTCTGTCTCTATGGGGGGCAATTGCCCTTCTTTTAATAGGCGGGGCGGTTAGCACGAGAGAGTCCCCCATATCTTTCGCCAGATGTTGCGGATTTCCAACTCCCTTGGAAATCGCATGACATCTGTCGCAGGGTCCGTAATAGGGGTGTGGACTTCTAGCCGCTGCCAATATCATAGGCGCCGCTTCCATCTGTGCAAACCCGAGAGCCTCTGCGCCTGAAATAATAAAATCCCTGTATCCGCCTGTCCTATAGACCTTTACAGATGCCCGATTTGAATCGGCAACATACTTTGTTGCATCTCTAAATGTCCTTAAATCGCTTACTCCCTTTCCATTAACTGCGGCAATAACATCCCCTGCAAGAAGCCCGGATTCTGCGGCAAGGAGAGTTACCTCATCTATAAGCACGCCGAAAACATCGGCAGGGATATTATTCGCCCTTGCAATAGCCTCGGTAAGGGGAATTACTTCGAGCCCAATCCAATGACCTTCCTGCAATATCTTTTCCTCTCCATTACCTGCTCCCTCTCCCTTCAGCCCTTGACTAATCTTAGCTTTGTCAAGGGTCAGGGGAGAGGGAGGGGTGAGGGGTGGTTTCTCGGATGTTATGACCTGCTCCTGCTGTCCCCATTGATTTAATAATTCATTTCTTCCCTGCTGGCTAAGCTGCTCCTGTTGATTTTCCATAGGAGGCTGATTTTGCTCCCCGGCAACGACAGCAAGGCTTGAATCGGGCGGCATGACATTCTCTCTTTCTATCTCGGCATCCTCTTTTTTCTGGGCAGAGCCGGGGGCATTTATATAATAGACAAATATAAATACCCCTATAGCTAAAAATATAACTACAGGATTTGCAATATATTTATTAAGCATTGACCCGCTCTCTAATCTTTGCCAGAAGCCCCGGTCTTGTCCTGCTCAAAAATTCATAAGCCAGGGCGCCTACAAAAACCCCCATAAAAACCCCAATCAAAAGCTTTGACATTGCCATTCCTCCTTTCTCAATGTTAAGGAAATTATAAAAGCACTTTCACCACAAAGAACACAAAGAAAGAACAAAACGCAGGCTAAAGCCTGCGGATAAAAGAGATTCTTCGCTTCGCTC
>CAYMMR010000054.1:0-11888 GCA_964391545.1 uncultured Nitrospinota bacterium
TTGCTTCGGCTTCGCCTCGCAATGACAACGAAGAATCGCTCAATTTAGGTTAAAATCTGTGTAAATCTGTATAATCTGCGGTTTCATTTATTTTGGCAACCATTTCATAATCCCTGACGCACCTGAACCCGATAATATGGCTCACAGCCTCTGGCTCGACACCGTCTTTGCTGGCGCAGCGCGCCTTTGGCGACAGGTCAACCCAAGAGCCGCCCTTCACAACCTTTTTATCTTTTCCTTGTCCCGGGCCGCATCCTGGACAATCGCCAAACCGGCTGTTTGTCCATTCCCTGACATTCCCGCCCATATCGTGAACGCCATAAGGACTTACATCTCCCCGGGCAATGCCCACCGGATTGCCTGTGTTTACATTACAAATCCCCTCTATGATATTTTCTAAAATCGCCTCTGCGGTGCTGGCTAATGCAGGGTCGTATTTATTGCCCCACGGATAAGCCCTTCCATCCGTTCCCCTCGCAGCCTTTTCCCATTCCTCCTCCGCAGGCAGCCTCTTCCCCGCCCATTTTGCATATTCCTTTGCATCATACCAGCTTATAAAAAGCACTGGGTAATGAGCCTTCCCCGGCGGATACATGCCGTTACCCCAATGTTTTGGAGCAGGGTGTCCGGCTGCGTCCATAAATTTCTTATACTGCGCATTGGTTACTTCGTATTTATCGATAAAGAAAGACTTTACATAGACCTTCCTTTTTGGCTTCTCGCTTTCATACAAATACCCCTCCATACCTCCCTTATTGCCATAGACCTTTTTTACCTCCTTTATGTCATCGTCGTCGCTCCCCATAATAAATTCTCCTTCGGGTATAAACACCATACCCGCTCCGTCGGCGCCTCCGCCTGCATAACTTCCGTGAGAATATGCAAAGGACAGAAGGAAGAAGACAGAAGTCAGAAGTAATAAACAAGAAGGAACAAAAACCTGATTTTTAACGCAAAGACGCAAAGAAGAGAAGAAAGTCGCAAAGAAAAAATGCAAATAGACTTTGCGTCTTTGTTTTAATCTTGGCGTCTTTGCATTTATAATTTCCTTTACATCAAGAAAAATCTTGCATCTTGCATCTTGCATCTTCCCATTCATCATTCCTCGCCTCCTGCCAAAACAAATTTAATCCTTCCCCCTTCCTTTTCGGCCTTAAGAATATAGGCATGCTTGTTTGCTTCTCTGTTGGCAGTAAAAGTTGTCATGCCCGTTACCCCGTTAAAATCTTTTATCCCTGCAAGAGAATCCCTTATATGCGTCGGTTTCATGGAGGGGGACTTGCGGATTGCCTCGGCCGTCATTTTCAAAGCATCGTAACCCAGCGCGGCAATTCTGTCGGGATGAGTCCCGTATTTTTTCTTATATGAATCAACAAAATTCTTAATATGGGATAATCGGGAATCTGCATAAAAACCCGAATAGGTTATCGTTCCGATAATTGCATCTTTTCCATCTTTTACAAAATTCTCAGTAATAAGCTCTTCTCCGCCTATTAAGGGAATCTTTATACCCTGCCTTCTTATTTCCTTTACTATTTTTATCCCTTCAAGGGGGTCGCCTGTATAAACAACCGCATCTGATGATTTTGCTTTTATTTTGCCTACTTGAAATTCTATGCTTGAATCCTCCTTTGAGATATTTGCGGTATTTTCGGACCAGAGGAATACATCTTCTACGACATTACCGCCATTATTCAATATAGCCCTTTTAAAAAGCGCCGTGAGGGTTATCGAATAGTCATTGCTCATTGACGAGATGAGCGCAAAGTTTTTTATATTTGCCTTATCAACACAATAATCTATAAGCTCGGCTACTGCCGTCTCGTCCGGCAGGGTATTCCTGAACATATAGGGGCCTGTGTCTCCTATCCTCCTCCTCGTCCCCGCAGAAATAAGGATAGTCTGATAATCGTTCAGCTTTTTGCTGGCGCTGAATGTAACTTCGCCTGTAGGACTGCCTATAATAGCCGCCACACCTTCGGATATAAATTTATCAACGGCGGCAATAGTCCCGGTTATACTGCCGGTTGTATTATAATGGATAATCTCCAGGGGCTGGCCGTTAATGCCGCCGGATGAGTTTATCTCCTCTGCTGCAAGCCGGGCTCCATTCAGGGTTTTTAGACCGTATTCGGATAGTTCGCCCGTCTCATCGCCCAATACGCCTATCTTCATATTCCGCTGCGCTTCCAGAGAAATCTCATTTTCTCCCTTCTTCTCAAAATCAACCTCTGCCGATACCTTTTCTCTTTCTTCACGGGTTGCCATTTTCTTGCCGGATTCGGCCCATTCCTTCTCCCTCTGCTCCCTCCTTAATTCCAACTCGCTTTTCTTCTCTTCATTCTTGCAGCCTGGATATGCCAAAAACAATGACAACAATAAAATGAAAAGAATCGGAACACGAATGATACGAATGGACGAATTACACAACTCCCCCTTCCCCCTCTTTATCAAAGAGGGGGTGCAGGTGGAGTTTATTATTTTTTTATAATTTTCTTGCAACATATCGCCTCCCTGTGATATATTTGTTCACCCTAACCAAAAATGCAGCAGCCTTTGCGATATAAGGTGAATTATATCACACTATTATCAAAGCCCTTACACAATTTAATCATGGAGGTGCGCAATGAAATTTGTTTCTTTATTTACAGCTTCGGCTCTCATGTTATCTTTAAATATCGCAGTTGCCGCCGATGACAATATGGTTCTCGTATCCGGCGGTAAATTCTCTTTCGGCGACGATAAGAAGAAAATAGAGCTTGGAGATTTTTATATCGATAAATACGAGGTAACCAATGCACAGTATAAAAAGTTCAGGCAGGAGCATGAAATCCCTGCAGGAAAAGAGAATCACCCTGCAGCAGATATATCCTATTTCGATGCAGAGGATTACTGCAAATCGGTAGGCAAGAGAATCCCCACTGCAGAGGAATGGGAAAAGGCTGCGAGGGGGACGGATGGAAGGGCTTATCCGTGGGGCGATAAATTCGATGTCAAGAAGGCAAATACAAGCGAGGGAAGCAAAGAAGGAACGGTAAAGGTTGGCTCTTACGATGGAGGAAAAAGTCCTTACGGCGCCTATGATATGTCCGGCAATGTATGGGAATGGGTTGATGCGTGGGACAGCAAAAAACAATATAGGATTGCACGGGGCGGCTCTTACTTCGAGGGTGAAGATATGAATAGGACCACTTCTACTATTATGAGTATTCCGGACGACATTCACGAGTATATCGGCTGGAGGTGTGCAAAGAGCAAATAAAACCTAATAGAACGCAGATGACGCAGATTTAAGCGGATTTTGCTGATTAAGAACAAAGTTGAGTAGTAAGTGGTTGAGTAGTTTAACTACTTAACAACTCAACTTTATTTATTTTATCTGTGTCAATCCGTCTCATCTGTGTCATCCGTGTTCATCTGTGGCTGCTTTTATAATTTTCATGAAAAAATCCATCGTTTCAACAGTTATAATTCTGCTATTAATCTCGGTGGCATATTTTTATCTCCGCCCTTCGCCTCAAAAAGCGCCTGAAGAAGTAAAAAAATTTACGCTCCCTGCTCCCGAAGATATTTTGCTGGATAAGGAAACAGGGCTGCAGGTGGTTAAGAATGTAATAATGATTACCTTCTCAAAAGGGACAAAACAATCGGATATTGACAACATTATCAAAGAACTTAACGGGAAAATAATAGGCTATGACAGGGATTCGAATCTTTTTCAGGTAAAAATTCCCGGAGCGGATTTTAACGATATTCAATCGAAGATCCGTTCGTTATTGGGCAAATATCGCCAGGTAGAGATGGCTACCCCCGAGACCGTATCCGTTGCAAAAGACCCTTACTGGAAAAAAGGGGTTGCCAGAGAAGTAGAGCTTCCATCGATGGAAGGACTAAAAGTCCCGCCGCATGAATGAAGGATGACGGGGGATGAAGGACGAGAAATTATAATTTCAGAGGGTCTTCAGATATTCGATAATATCACCTCTATTTCGGTCATCGGACATCTCGCTGACTTTCGGCATGTGCTTTTTGAATTGCCTTTTAAAACCTTCTGATATAGGGTCGGCATTATCCATCATCTTTTTAGGGTCTTTAAGCCATATATCGAGCCACTCAATATCTCTTCGTTTGGTTATATCCTTTAATCCGGGACCTGTAGAGAGCTGTTCGGTTATCTTATGGCATTGGCGGCACCTCTTTTTAAACAACTCCTCACCTGCCGAGGCATCACCAGCATAGGATGGTAGTTTAAACAAAAGAAGCAAGAAACAAGATGCAAGATACAAGATTTTTCTTGCTTCTAACTTCTTGCTTCTTGTTTCTTGTCTCATTCCAGTAGCACCACCTTCATACCCATCCCGCCGCTTATCCAGTCAATTCTCCCTTTTGCGCCGGGTATATACTTTAAAACAATCTCCTTTGCCTTATTGCCGTCCGCAAAAGAGACATGTCTCTCGCTGAATGAACCGCCGCCCTCTTTTTCTTTTAATGTTATCTCTATCTTAATATCGTTTGCATTATCGAGTTTCATCGTAGTAACCATCCATTCGCCTTTCCCAAGCTTTAGGAGTTCATCCTTTATTTTATCCGCAGGAACTACCGAAGCGCCTTGAGTCTGCTTCTTTTCCATGCTTTTTTGCGCTGTTTTAATATTGGACTCTACAGCCTTTAGCAGTCTCTCGTCTTTAAATTCTTCTTTATATATAGTTGCCATCGCCCTTGCAGCCTCAAGGAGAAAAATAGTCTCATCTTCCTCAACCTCTCCCGACATCGCATATTCGACGATTCCTTTTACTTCGTCAGGCACTTCGCTCTTATGCTTTTTTATTAATGCCTTCATTTCCTTGCTGTTTTTAGAAGAAAAGGCTTTAAAAAATTTCTGCGCCATTCCTTCCTCTTCCGATCCCTGCTCACAGCTTGCAGGGACAGGAAACGACAATTCGCAAACTCCCGAAACCGCTGCTGCCAACAAAAGCGATATTAATAACTTTTTAATATTCATTTTAAGTCTCCTTTTAAAAAGTCATTAGTCATTAGTCATTGGTCATTTAAGTTGTTAGTGACCAATGCCAATGACCAGTGACCAATGACAGGTTACTGCCTTTAAAAACTTACCTTTATCACCTCCTTGACCTTCTTGTCTATGAGAACCACTCCGTCCTGCTCTGCTGTCCATGCATAAATACCTTCTCCTTTCTGGCCGGCGCCTATATGCAGTTCATGGGGAACTGCACTGCCGTCTTCCCAGATAAAAAGTTTTATAGGAGGGTTTTCCAATCCAAATTTTGCAAGGCTACCCTGACCCTGAACTTGATTCGGGGCTTGTCCTACAAATTCTTCCACCTTAAAACCCTTCATCTCCTTTAAAAACTCTTTGATGACATTAAAGTCAAATTCGGATTCTTTCGGCTTTATCATCTTCCATTCAAAATCAGGCGTTTTTACAATTACTATCTCCCTGTCGGAATATTTAACCTCTATCTTATTAACCTTCTCCTCTTCCAAGAACATAATATACCTGTCCCTCAAATCCTCGGCATCCTCGGGTATGAGGTCTATCATCCCCTCCTCTATGAGGAATACATTGTCTTTGCCCTCAAGCCTTGCATAATATCCCCTCTTCTTTTTATCCCTGTCGCCTATAAAAATCGCCTCGGTTGGTTTATCGTCTCCGCTCAGCCATATTGACAATTTTGTTTTAAAAGGAGATAAGCCATACATCTTCAAATCCTTCGGCTCTTCCTCGATAAACTCTTTTATATCAGTCTCCTTGAATTTCGAAATCATCTCTATGATTTTAATCATATCCGCCCTTGCCTTTATTGGAGACACTATCCCCCACTTTCCCTCCATAGGAAGCTCGCATCTTACCTTTCGTCCGTTGTTAATTATCTCCACCTTGTCAACCATGACAGGCTGGGTTTTAAATATCGTCTTATCCCTGAAATAGTAAAGTTCCTGGTCTGCCTGCGCCCTTGCATCTGCCAATACTCTATATACCTTCGGGCTCCCCTTTAATATTGCAAAGGCAACTCCCTTTGTAGGCGCCCTGTCGCCAAACATTAGAGTATACGGCGTCATTGCCTTTCCAACCTTGAGCGTAACTTCTAACTGCGGGTTTATAAGGCCGAATTCAACAAGCCTCTCCTGCGTCGGATTTTCATCCATTACATAGTCTGCATCGCTTCTCGACTGAGTTATATAACCCAATGCCTTTTCCACTGCCTTATTGTCAGCCTTTGCCTTGATAGGCTTTTCTACACGCCATCCATCCTCCCATCTCTGAAGCAGTATGGTTTTATCGCCTTTTTTCAGCTCAAGCTCGACAACTTCTGCGGGATTAAAAGGGAGCAGGCGGGCGGCTTCTTCTTTTTCCATCTCCTTTTTCTTTGTAGTCTCCACATCGAGATAGAAATACCCCGCCAGCGCAGCCAATATTATTATCCACAGAAAGGTCTTTTTGAAATATTTCATATTTTAATAATGCCGAGAAAATCAGGCTTTGCCTGTCTTCGAGGCGACTTTGCCGAAGGGAGGCAGGGAGCGAAGCGACTGTCGGAAGGGAAACTGGAAGTTTCCCTCCGAGTTTATCTCATCCATCTTCTTCTGCTGTATATGCCGATTCCCGAGACAAGCACCAGGGAAGGCACAACAACGACAGGGACCCAAAATATTGCCCTCCCCTGAGCGACAGTAAGGACTACAGGTGTGTTTTTTTCATCCCTTTTTCTGATAGATATAAGGTCAGCCTCTTCTGCAAGCCACCCGATGCTGTTTAAAAATAATTCTCCGTTCCCTGCGAGATTTATATTCGTATTATTTGCAAAATCTGAATCGCCAAAGGCTATAATCTTGCCGAGCTTAATCCTTCCCTCTTTAATCTTCCCTTCTGCATCCACCTCGACACCCGATGCGCCTTTCACGGGAACGGTAGTTACTGCAGCAACGGACAATGGCCCTCTCTTCTCTTTCCCTTCATCATAAGAAACCTCGCCCTCCTCCAATTGTTTCATATCCTTTTCTCCCCAGCTATTCGGTCCTGTCAGGGCAAGCTGATACTGTCCTTTCTTTTTATCTTTTTCAATATCTACCGTGTTGGCAAGATAAAAATATGTGGCGAGGTTAAAATCCTGAGTCAATGGGTGTTCCTTTTCATATTGATATACCACAGGGGTCAGATAATTTGCGCCGTAGACACGGCTCTGCTTATCGATGATTAAATCATCGCCGACCCTAAATCCGTAATCTTCAAGAATTTTTTTCACTGTCAGGGGATGTCCGGGGTCAATCATGAAGAGGAGGCTGCCCCCTTCTTCCGCATATTTTTTAAGCTTATCAATCTCGTCCTGAAGGAAATCCCTCTTTGACCCTGTTATAATAACAACAGAGGCATCCGACGGCACCCTCTCCTCATTCATAAGAAGCAGTTCCTTAACCAGATAATTCTCCTTTTCTATTGCCTCCTTTGCAGCTTTGTAGCCTGTCTTCTGAATATTCGCTATATCGTTCTCTCCATGCCCTTTTAGAAAATATACCGTCTTTACTACCTCCCTTGTTACCTTAATAAGCGCATTTGTTAGCTTTTCTTCACTCTCGAATGCCACCTTTTCCTGCCTGCCTCCGGAAAAGAGCATAATAATCCTGTATTCGGATACGCCGTATTTTTGGGCAAGCCCCGGATTCCTGTCAGGGTCAATAAATTTATAGGTAAACTTCGGGGTATTATATGAATATTCCTGCAGCAGATCCTCTGCAGTCTGCCTCAGCATTGCATGATATGTCTCTTCTTCGCTCCTGTAAAAGGCCACTGCCTTTACATCATTTTTAAGAGATTTAAGTATCTTTATAGTCTGCTCCGACAGTGTATATCTGCCTGTTTTGGTAAGGTCAACCCTCTTTTTATGATTTACCGACATAAAGCCGACAAGAACGACAACACCGGCAAATATAATTATCATAACCGCCATGTTTGCGCCATAGCGGGTAGACCTTTTGAGTATCAGGTTTCTTATGTCGGAGAAATTGACATAGAGGAAGAACAGCACAAGCAGAAGCCCTATCCATATAAGGAGAGCGGCAGCTATGCTCAAAGACGCCTGTATGGCATATACAATACCGCCGCCGAAAATCAGTATAAAACCAAGAATGCCGAGTATGTAAGTAATTGTTTTCATAGTGTCATAGTGTCATAGTGTCATAGTGTCATAGACTTTGATGCTCTGACACTCTGATACTCTGACACTTTTTATCCCCTCCACCTCTTAGACTCCAGTGTCCTCATGTTTAAGAAAACGCAGAACAATATAAAAAGGAAATAATACATTATATCTTCGGTATCGAGGACTCCCTTTGCAAAATTATAAAGATGGGGCATAAATGAGAGATATTTCAAGATGCTCCCTACGGATTCTCCCGCAAAACCCGCAGAATATCCCATCATAAAAAATATAAGGAGAGAGCCGAATGAGAGGACTGCAGCCACAATCTGGTTCTCCGTAATGGAAGATGCAAATATTCCCAGGGATATAAATGCTGCGCCCATGAGAAACAAACCGACATAGCCGCTCACGATGACGCCGATTTCTGGCTCGCCGAATATGCCTATAAGAATAAAACATGGCGACGTAAGAAGAATCATAATCGTAAATATTCCCATACACCCGGCAAATTTGCCGAGTATCACCTCCGAGTCTTTTACAGGATAGGTGAGGAGCAGCTCTATTGTGCCGCTTTTTTTCTCCTCGGAAAACATCCTCATTGTAAGCATAGGGAGCATAATAAGCATGAATAGGCTCAAATTGGAAAAGAGGGGTCTTACCACCATCTCGGTTATATTAAGCTGGTTATACTGCCGCGCCAGCATGGGCTGGGTCATTACCTGAAAGCTCACGGTGCTGAAGGTGGCAAATATGTTATAGAAAAAATAGCCTGACAGCACAAGAAATATGGTAATAATCACAAATGCTATGGGTGAATTAAAATAGGAGCGAAGCTCTTTTAAAAATATAAGGTAAAAATTTCTCATCTTTTAGCTTTTAGCTTATAGTTTTTAGCTAATAGCTAACAGCTAAAAGCTATAAGCTAATCCCTTAATGTATTTTTTCCTCTGTAACCAGCTTAATGAATATATCCTCGAGGCTCATGCCTACGGGACGCATCTCGTAGAGAGGCCAATTCTTTTTGATAATAACCGGCGGTATATCCTTGCCTGCATCAACCATATCCTTTTTCAGCTCTATCAGGTAGGCATTAATACCGTCTGCCCCGTTTTCTTTTACGGATACCCTCGACACGCCGTTTATTTTACCTACCTCCGCCAATACTTCCTTCTCGGGTCCGCCGGCCCTTATTAAAATCTGCTGGGACCTCTGGAGCTGGGCGGTAAGGTTCTGCGGCGTATCTACTGCTACCAGCCTGCCTTCATTTATTATTACTACCCTCTGGCATATCATACTGACTTCAGGAAGGATATGGGTGCTTAATATAACCGTCCTTCTCCCGCCGAGGCTCTTTATCAGGCTCCTTATCTCTATTATCTGTCTTGGGTCGAGCCCTATAGTAGGCTCATCGAGTATAAGGACTTCGGGGTCATTTATCAATGCCTGAGCCAGCCCCACCCTCTGCCTGTATCCCTTTGAAAGCTCTCCTATATATTTTTTTGAAACTGTATTTAAGGCGCAGTCATCCATTACCTGCGCGACCCTTTTCTTTACATCCCTTCTGTCTACACCTTTAAGTCCTGCTGCAAACTCAAGATAGATAGGCACCTGCATATCGGTATAAAGTGGGACGCTCTCGGGAAGATAACCGATGCGCTTGCGAACCTCGAGGGAATCTTCGAACACATCGAAACCTGCTATCTTTGCCTTTCCGCTTGTGGCAGGCATAAAGCAGGTAAGAATTCTCATGGTAGTTGTTTTGCCTGCGCCATTGGGACCCAAAAAACCGAGGACCTCGCCTTTTTCCACGGCAAAGGTAATATCGTTAATTCCCCTTGCATCGCCGTATTTTTTTGTAAGATTTTCTACTTCAATCATAAAAAAATTTTACCACAAAGGCACAAAAGACACAAAGAAAAGAAAGGAGAAAGGAAGATAAAAAAACAAAGAAAAAATCATGACACAGATTTACACTGATAGAATATGATTTGCACAGATAAATCTTGTGTTAATCATAAAAAAATCCGTGTTAATCTGTGTCTGATTTTTTTCGCTTTAATCTTTTCCTTTGTGCTCTTTGTGTCTTTGTGGTGAAAGATAATAAAAAAAGAACGACCACCTAAACAACCCTCACGCACTTCCCCTCTCCCCTTTGGGGAGAGGAAAGGTGAGGGGAATCAGGTGGTCGTCTTAACTTTACGAACTATGCTTATTACTTCACCGATGTCCTGTGCTCTAAATCGGTATCTCCGATTGTCGCCGAGGCATCCTTTGCACTGCCCTTTGTCTTTACACCAACCAGCTTGCTTGCAACCCTGCCGCCGCCGGGGGTATCATATCCGCCGACCAATCCGCCGCCTCTGCCGCCCATAGAGCCTTCGAGCTCGAGTGTCTCGTTCATCTCCTTAAACTCCTTGCTGTCTGCTGCATTGGCTGCAGTAATCTTGCCCTCTTCCGACTTTGCATCGAATACCGGTTTTGCAAGAGAACGGAGGAATGCAACCGTATTCCAAATATCCTGATCCTGAAGGACATTGCCCCATGCAGGCATTGACTCGGAAAGGTTTCTTGCAGGACCTCCGCCTTTTATAACTGCAAAGAGTTCGAGATTATTTATATGGTTTGCATATTTCCCGTTGGTAAGGTTCCTTGGCCTCGGGTCTAATACTGCCGCAGTCGGACCATCACCTTTTGCAAACCAGCCGTGACAATGCACACAATAAAAGCTGAACCAGTGTGCGCCCTGTGCCGGGTCAGCCCCTGCTACGGTTGTTTCTCCTGTAGCCGAATCCGGTCTTGTAAGCGAATTCCACTGATTAACCCACTCATTATAATCGCCGCCTAATTTCGATGCCCCTGTTGACTTCCTATTCCAAACCTCTGTAACACCCGTCTCTTTTCCCCAACCGGAACGCGCCTCTCCTACCCTCTTTAAATCGAGAGGAACTGCATATTTGGTCTTCCACCTCTCATTTATCTTTTTTGACAGGGGACTTGTCTTTCCCATAGTTGTCTTATCCACACCATCGGATTGAATCTTACCAAGGCCCGTAAGATAGTCAAAACCTGTAACACCGTAAACGGATTTACCCGAACCCTTTACCTCGGTCTTTGTATCGAATGACTCGATATTTGCCTCATCTGCCTCTCTTCCAAAACTCTCTCTTGCCTTTTTCAATGCCTCATCGGACTGATCCCCTTCCTTCTTCGCCTTTTCTAACTCTTCTTTAGATATTTTTCCTGCAAAGGCATTGTTCAAAGACATAGAAGCATCTAAAGAAAAGCTGATTGCAAAAACAGCTATCGATAAAAATATCCATTTCCCTTTATTCATATTTTATCCTCCTTTTTAAAATTTCCCCCCAACCACAAAAAAATAATACTAAACTTCACCTCCTTTCAATTTAAATATCAATAATTCGACACCAGCACCCCGCGCATAAAAACTTATACGCGGCGAATATAGCAAAAATATCCATTAATATAAATGCAATACTTATACCACGAAGCCTGCTTTTAATAGCTGACAGTTACTCTTTGAAAACATTGAATATACTTCTTAACCTTTAACAAATATATCGACTAAGGCATCTTAAGCTTTAATATTATGTTCAGATTTTTATATTTTGTTTTAACGAAATATTAAAAATATGCGGCTGGCTTAAAGATAAAATATTGATGATTTTTAGACCTAAATTGAGCGATTCTTCGTTGTCATTGCGAGGCGAA
>CAYMMR010000055.1:0-5605 GCA_964391545.1 uncultured Nitrospinota bacterium
GTTTTAAGTCGTTCAAAAAGAGTTTTTGCGATACAGTCGTTAATTGGAAAAATAATAATAAAGAATAAGAAATATTACAATAAGGTTGATTGCCATGCCGATATGAATAACATAATCGTTAAGCCCCGGCTTCCATTTTTTTTCTTTCTCCATTTTTACCTCGCTTTCAAAAAAGAGGAAATATCAAGCAAGCCTTTTTTTAACTCCTTTATGGTTTCTATAATCCGTTCATCTTTATTCAAAAGGTTATGTTTTTTCAGCAGTTTCTTCTTTGCGCCCTCGATCGAGAACCTGTCTTCGTAAAGCAGCTTCTTTATTTCCAGAACCGTTTCGATGTCTTTCTTTCTGTATACCCTCTGCCCTGTTTTGCTCTTTTCGGGTTTTAGCAAGCCGAACTCGGATTCCCAGTATCTAAGCACATGAGGCTCTACATCTGCAATCTCCGCAACTTCGCCTATTTTAAAAAATAATTTATCGGGTATCTCCGGCATTATTTACATTCTCCCTCAATTCCCTGCTTGGCTTGAATGTCAGCACCCTGCGGGCTTTGATTGCATATTCTTTCCTTGTCTTAGGATTTCTTCCAAGCCTCTCTTTCTTATCCCTCAGGCGAAATTTCCCAAAACCCATAATATTAACATCTTCTCCTGCCGTTAATCTCTCTCTGATTGTCTCGAACACCGCCTCTACCGCAGCCTCTGCCCCATTTCGTGTAAACCCTACCTTCTCATATACTATATTAATTATATCATCCTTTACCATTTTTCATTTCCTCTATTATAGCCGAAAATCCCTTTGCCTTAAGCCTGTCTAAAATTACTAACGCGCCTTCCTTACTATTATAATCTCCTATATATACCTTATACAAGTTTGTGGTTTTGCCCTTTACCGAACCACGAGTAACTTTTATATAAGACGAAAACCCCTTATCCTTTAAATCCCTTTGAACTGCATCCGCGCTCTCTTTTAATACGCAGACGGCTGCCCGGACACCAAATATCTTTTCTCTGCTTTTTATGAGACCGTTCTTTTTAGAGTGCGAAGCGCCTGAAATTACTTCTCCCAATCCCTCATTAATAGTTGCCTCTTTTGAAAATTTACTCCGGTCTCCATTATTTGTCAATGTCCGGGAAGGAGGATTCTCGGATTTATCCTGAACTTGCCCCTGACTGAATCTATCGGGGGCGGGATCGGGAATTTCCGGCTTAAAAGGTTTTAAATCGGGAATAATTCGGTCGGTTTTTGCCGTTACCCCTAAATGCAACATGGAGTATACGGCATAAGAAAGGACTGCAACCGTTATAAACAGAAGCGCAATGAAAATAAATCCTGTGTCTATTCTCCTCTCGTCTGAGGAATTCAATTCCTTAAGCCTCGCCCTTATGCCGTGTTCTTCTTTGAGGAGATTAAATTCTTTCATCTATTAAAACAGAGGCAAGAGGTTAGAAGCAAGAGGCAAGAATAAATAATTCAGCGTCTTCGTTATTCTTGCCTCTAACTTCTTGCTTCTTACTTCTTTGTATCTTCTTTCCTCGCCTTAGCCTCTTGGATAATTTTTTCCGATAAATGTCCCGGCACCTCTTCGTAACTATAAAAGTCCATTGTGAATACCCCTCTGCCTCCTGTCATTGACCTTAAATCCATTGCATACCTTAAAACCTCTGCCATAGGGACATGCGCCTTTATAGCCTGACTCCTGCTCTGCGGGACGACCCCGGTAATCTTGCCCCTCCGCGAATTTAGGTCGCCGATTACATCCCCCATATTTTCATCGGGAACGATTACCTCAATATTCATGATAGGCTCGAGGAGTATAGGCTTAGCCTCCTGCATCCCCTTTTTAAATGCCATCGAGCCTGCAATCTTAAATGCCATTTCCGACGAATCCACATCGTGATACGAACCGTCATATAAGGTTACCTTAACATCCGTAACAGGATAACCTGCGACTATCCCCTCTTCCATTGCCTCGATTACTCCTTTTTCCACGGCAGGTATGTAATTCTTTGGAATCGCCCCGCCGACTACTTTATCAACAAAGAGAAATCCCTTTCCTCTTGGAAGATGCTCGATCTCGAGCCAGCAGTCTCCGTATTGCCCCCTCCCTCCCGACTGTCTTTTGTATTTGCCCTGCACCTTGGCAGACCCTTTGATTGTCTCTTTATAGGGGACTCTCGGCGTCTTCATCTCCACCTCGACTCCGAATTTTCTCTTAAGCCTTCCGACAACCACTTCAAGATGCACCTGCCCCATGCCTGACAGTATGAGTTCCTTTGTCTGGGGATCCCTGCTTATTCTTAAGGTGGGGTCCTCCTCTGCCATGCGGGACAGAGCCATGCTTACCTTCTCATCATCGGCCTTTGTCTTTGGCTCGATGGCAAGAGATATAACGGGATTCGGAAACTTGATAGGATCGAGAACTATGGGTTCTTTCTCGCTGCAAAGCGTATCGCCTGTAATGGTTGCCTTTAATTTTGCAACACCCGCTATATCGCCTGCAGATACCCTTGCCACTGCCGCCTGTTTTTTGCCTGTTAGAAAAAATATATGTCCTGCCCTCTCCTTTACATCTCTGTTAGGATTGAGAACTGTGGAGTCGGAATTAAGCATCCCGGAATAAACCCTGAAAATCGTTAACTTGCCTGCATAGGTGTCAACAAGTGTCTTAAATACCAGCGCGGAGAATGGAGCGTTGTCAGAGGACTCTCGTGTAATATCTTCATTATTCCCAGGCATTTTGCCTTTAACGACAGGTTTATCCTTTGGCGAAGGGAAAAATTCAACGACTGCATCGAGGAGGGGCTGCACAGAGATATTTTTTAATGCAGACCCGCAGATAACCGGAACAACAGCCCCCTTCAAGACAGCCCTTTTTAAGCCATTTCTCAATTCTTCCTCGGAAATACTTCCTTCATTTAGATATTTTTCTATTAATGTGTCATCGCTCTCGGCAACTGCCTCCATAAGCTCGATCCTGTGTTCTTCCGATTTCTTTTTTAAATCCTCCGGTATATCCTCTATCCTGTATTCGCCGTTGGAATTTGACGAGAATTTAAGCGCCTTCATGCTCAAAAGGTCAACCACTCCCATAAAAGATGTCTCTTCTCCGATAGGCAGGGTAAGCTTTACCGGCCTCTGTTTAAACATCTTCTTAATATCGTCGAATGCCCTTACATAGCTTGCCCTCTCCTGATCCATCTTATTCACGAATACAATCTTAGGTATGCAAAGCTCATCGGACCATCCCCAGACCTTTTCCGTCTCTAATTTTACCCCGGATATGGCGCTTACTATTACCACCGCGCCGTCCATCACCCTCATACACCCCTGGGTATCGGCAATAAAGTTCTGATAGCCGGGAGTATCTATTATATTTATCTTATGATTTTTCCATTCGCAGAATGCCACGCTTGATATTAAGGTTATTTTCCTCTCTATTTCATCCGGGTCATAATCCATTACAGTGGAGCCGTCGAGGGTTTTGCCAAGCTTATCAATCGCCTTTGAATCGAAGAGGAGGGTTTCTGCCAGAGAGGTCTTGCCTGCCCCGCCGTGCGCAACTATGCCTATATTTCTTATATTCTCGATTTTATATTCTTTCATTTACACCTCCGTTAAAAATAAGGTTGAGGTTAAGGTTAAGGCTAAGATAAATCCGAATCCCGGCTTCAACCTTTTGTTTATTTATGGCAGGTATTTTTTCCCATAATATATATTACGAAGCAGGATATTTCAAGATAAAACTCTCGCAAAAAGGTTTTTTGGTTGTCTGGTTTTGCTTCCTGTGTTATATAATTGATGTAAGATGCGCCCGTAGCTCAATTGGATAGAGCGTCGGACTTCGAATCCGCAGGTTGGGAGTTCGAGTCTCCCCGGGCGCGTTAATAAGTCGGTTTACACTGAAAAATGAAAAAGTCGTTCAAAAAAGTCATTTTTCAGTATTAATAAGTTATAGAAACTCTCCCCAATTATTGCAATGAATAATAGCTTGAAGAAAAGCCTCGCATCCCTTCCTTTTATTAAAGTAATACAAGACATTTCCCGGGACTTGAAAATGAAGGCATATCTGGCCGGCGGCATTATACGAGATGCGATAATTATAGAAGCCATAGGTCAGGAATCTGGTGCAGGCAGTATTGATCTGGATTTTATTGTGGATGGAGATGCCCTCCTGTTCGGTAAAAAGGCTGGAGATGCCGCAAATGGGAGTTATTTCCCTTTAGACGAAGAAAGGTCTGTATCGAGGGTAGTAATCAAGAAGCCAGAAGTCAGAAGTCAGAAGTCAGAAGTTCATAATGAAATAATTTTAGATTTTTCAAAGATAAGAGGCAATAGGATTGAGGATGACCTTAAATCGAGGGATTTTACGATAAATTCTATCGCTGTTGGCTTAAGCAATCTGTTCGGCGGCAAAGAGCTTAATCTTATAGACCCTACAGGCGGAATTAAAGACATCGAAAAGAGGGTTATAAGGAGTTATGATAAAAAGGCCATAGATGACGACCCTGTCAGGATGTTAAGGGCTGTAAGATTTGAGTCCCGCTTGGGTTTTACTATTGACGGCGCATTAGAAACTATAATTAAGGAAAACGGTTTAAAGCTCAGAAATTCGTCGGGAGAGAGGGTCAGGGACGAACTGTTCAATATCCTCTCATGTAAAGAGTCATATAAACATATCCAAAGGTTAAAAGACCTTTGTCTTCTTAAAGAGATTATCCCCGAAATCGAGGCAATGGAAAATCTTGGGCAGGGGAGACATCACAGGCATCCTCTATGGGAACACTCTTTAAGCACGTTCAAGACATTGGAAACGGTAATGGATAATTTAAGCAAATTTTTTCCTGACAGACATCTGCAAATCGAAGAGATGCTTTCGGATGTTCTTGAACATGGAATAAGCTGTCTTGAGATATTAAAGCTGTCCGCCCTTATACATGATATAGGAAAACCGATGGCAAAGAGGGCTGATGGGCATGGAGAGGTAAGGTTTATAAATCATGAAAAATTCTCCGTTGAAATCGGCGAGAGATTGGGAGAAAGATTGAAGCTTGGAAACAACGCCCGCAATATGATGTTATCCGTAGTCAAAAACCACATGAGGCCGCTCTTGCTTAGCAAAGAAAATAAGGCAACAAACAGGGCAATTTTCAGATTTTTCAGGGATGCGCAAAGGGCAGGTGTATTTGTATGCCTCCTGGGCATAGCGGATATTCATGCTGCAAGGGGTTCCGGTATTTTTGACGATACTGCCGATGATATAAAAGGACTGGCAGGGAGGATGATAGATTTTTATTTTGATGACTTCCTAATGCAGATAGATTCCCCGCTCCTGTCGGGTAATGAAATTATGAAAGGACTCGGCTTAAATGCCGGCCCGGAGATTGGAGAAATACTGAAAGAGATAGAGGAAGAGAGGGCAGAGGGTATTATATCCAGCAAAGAAGATGCTTTAAGGTTTATTGCCGGGCGGAATCCATCTTAAATTAGGCTCTCTTGCAGCCTTTGTTTCGTTAAGCCTGCCTACCTTTGGTTTTAAGGGAGATTTTTTTATGGAATCAGGCTCTCTTTCTGCCCTAACGGCTATATTCTTCATCGCCTCGATAAA
>CAYMMR010000055.1:5615-11866 GCA_964391545.1 uncultured Nitrospinota bacterium
TGAGCATGGGCTCGACGGTGGACGCGGCCACGCCGAGCGAAAGCGACCCCAGCGTATCTTTGCCCTCGGTCTCTGTCGGCTCTATCATTATTGCGCCTTTTACGATTAAAGGAAAATAGATGGTGGGAGGGTGAAAACCGTAATCAATCAATGCCTTGGCAATATCCAGCGTGGTAATTCCGTTTTTATTCTGGAGCTTATCAGAGAATACGCATTCGTGCATGCACCACCTGTCGTATGGGAGATGGTAATGCCCCTTCAATCGGCTCATTATATAATTTGCATTCAGCACCGCAATCTCGCTTGCCTTTTTGAGACCCTCTGCGCCCATCGTCTTTATGTATGTATATGCCCTTAAAAGCACCCCGAAATTGCCATAGAATGCCTTGACCCTGCCGATGGAATTTGGACGGTCATAATCGAGTCTGTATGCCCCTTGCGCCTTCTTTATAATCGGAACCGGAAGAAATGGCATAAGCCCTTTTTTAACGCCGATGGGGCCTGCGCCCGGCCCGCCTCCTCCGTGTGGAGTCGAAAAGGTCTTATGGAGATTAAAATGGAGGACATCCACTCCCATATCCCCGGGTCTTGCAATACCCATAAGCGCATTAAGATTTGCTCCGTCGCAATAAACGAGTCCGCCTTCTCTATGTATAATCTCCGTTATCTCTAAAATGTTCTCCTCAAAGAGGCCGAGGGTATTGGGATTTGTTATCATAAATGCCGCCACATCTTCGTTCATTGCCTTATCAACATCATCCGGGTTTATTAAGCCCCTCCCATTGGATTTTATTTCAACCACCTCATAACCGCATAACGAAGAGCTGGCAGGGTTTGTGCCATGGGCAGAATCCGGTATCAATACCTTATGTCTTTTTTCCCCTTTCGAGTCCAGATATGCCTTTATAACCATCATCCCTGTCAATTCTCCATGAGCGCCTGCGGCAGGCTGAAGAGATACCATGTCCATGCCGCCTATCTCCGATAGATATTCGGAAAGCTCATACATCATCCGAAGCACTCCCTGAGACAAATCCTCGGGCTGATAGGGGTGAATATTCGAAAAACCGGAAAGCCGCGCCGTATCCTCGTTTATCTTGGGATTATATTTCATTGTGCATGAGCCGAGAGGGTAAAATCCCGAGTCAACGGCATAATTCCATTGAGAGAGCCTTGTGAAATGCCTGACTACATCCACCTCGCTCAAAGAGGGGAATCCGGGGATTTCTTTCCTTACTATATCTTCGGGGATGATAACGGTAATGTCTTTCTCGGGGACATCGCAATCCGGGAGAGAATATCCGATTCTTTCTTCCCCGCCCTGCTCGAATATAAGGGGTTCGTTAAAAATAAGACCCTGCGTGCCGGTAATATTATTATTCATAAAGTAAATTTGTGATAAAATTCTGTGGAGATTATACCATGAGTCTAACGGCAGAAGAAATATTAAAAATAGTATCCGAGTTAAAAAATATCGTTAGCAATGGAAGGGTGCAGAATGTATACCAGCCTTCCTGGTCTTCGCTGACCCTTGAGATAAGGTCTGTAAACAAGAATTACCTTATACATCTATCCGTAGAGCCGCAGTTTTCGAGGATTCATATAATAAGCGAGAAATATAAAAACCCGGCAAGACCATATCCCTTTTGTATGTATCTCAGAAAACATCTTACCGGGGCGAGGATTGACGAAATTTCTCAGGTGCAAAATGACAGGATTGTTATAATCAGGCTGTTAAAAAATTTTGAAGCCGATGGAGGGTCCGGCAGCTATAAATATAATCTGATTGCCGAATTAACAGGAAGAAGCGGAAATATAATTTTAACCGACGGGGATATGAAAATCCTGATGGCTGCGCTAAAAAGAGAGAACAGAGAAAGAGATTTGAGAATAGGAAGCATATATGCCCCTCCGACTCCGCTGTTTCGGCATGATATTATCGCTCCATCACAGGCAGAAAGCGGTATTTTCTTTAATATAGAGGTTGAGAAGAGATATGGAGAACTCGAGAAGAATGCCGTCGCCGAAAGATTCAAGAGCGGTCTGCTGAGAGATATGCGGCAGAGGCTTAAAAAGCTCGAGATAAAATCGGAGAGACTGCATTCGGATTTGGATAAACTCGAAAGATTTAAAGACGATAATAAAAATGGAGAGCTGCTGAAGGCGAATTTCAGCCTTATTAAAAAAGGCATGGATAAAATAGAGCTTAAAGATTATTATAATCCCTTGGGAGAATCCGAGCTAACCATAGAATTAGACCCATCGCTTTCCCCTCCTGAAAATATAGAAAGATATTTTGAAAGGCATAGAAAATACAAAAGAGGGAAAGATGAGATATTAAAGCATATCGAACTGATAAAAAAAGAGATATTTCGATTACAAAAAAAGCTGTCCGAGCCGATACTGATGCCCGAGCAGATACCAACTTCAGAAAAAAAGAAAAAAGGCGAGGAGAAATCTTCGCCGAAGTCTTTTAAATCAGCCGACGGTATGATAATCCTTGTAGGAAGAAACAACAGGCAGAACGATGAACTGACCTTCAAGATTGCAAAGGGAAACGATGTATGGCTTCATGTCAGGGGTTTTCCAGGCTCCCATGTGGTTATTAAAATGGAAAACAGAAAAGAGATACCGAGAGATTCGCTGGCGGATGCAGCCAGCCTTGCAATCCACTTCAGCAAGTTGAAATCTGCAGGCAGAGGGGATGTAATATATACCTTCAGAAAATATGTGAGGAAGCCGAAAGGGGCGGAGCCGGGAAAGGTTATCTGTTCGCAGGATAAGAATCTATCCGTTGTAATAGACTCCAAAAGGATGGAGAGGCTGTTTAAGGATAACCAAAATTCGGTTAATCTCTAAAGTTCTTTTGACAGGGAGACGATGACTCTTAAATATAGGTAAGCCAATATTTGTATTTATTATTCTTTCCCTTGACAATATCAAAGAATGTCTCTTGCAGTTTTTTGGTTATCGGCCCCCTTGCTCCTGCCCCTATAATCCGGTTATCAACTTCTCTTATGGGAGTTATTTCTGCGGCAGTCCCGCTGAAGAATGCCTCATCTGCAATATACAACTCATCTCTTGAAAACAGTTCTTCCCTTACCTCGATGCCGTAATCTGCGGCAATCCTTATGATAGAATCCCTTGTTATACCCTCTAAAACAGAGGTTATCGGAGGTGTTTTAATCACGCCTCCCCTTACAATAAATATATTTTCCCCGGAACCTTCGGATACATTCCCGTTTACATCGAGGAGTATCGCCTCCTCATATCCATTGTCAACTGCCTCTACCTTTGCCAGTATGGAATTTACATAATTGCCGCATACCTTAGCCTTAGTCATGCTTATATTTATGTGGTGTCTTGTGAAGGAGGATACCTTTGCCCTTATCCCTTTCGATATGGATTCCTCTCCGAGATATGCACCCCACTGCCAGACCGCTACTGCGCAATGGACGGAAATGCCTTTGCAGTTTAATCCGAATTTATCATGTCCGAGAAAGACTATGGGCCTTATGTAACATGCCTCGAGTTCATTGGTTTTTATAATTGTCTTTATGGCATCCGCAATCGCCTCTTTGCCGTAGGGCATCTTCATTCCTACGATGTGGGCGGAATTAAAGAGCCTGTCTACATGCTCTTTTAATCGGAAGATTGCAGAGCCGCCGTCTGTTTTGTAGCACCTGATGCCCTCGAAAACGCCAAGTCCGTAATGCAGGGTATGGGTCATTATATGAACATTTGCCTCATCCCATCCTATAATCTTTCCATCCATCCAGATTTTTTTATCCATAATATCGGTTTTAAACCATAAAAACTTTTCCTTATGCTGTATTTTTCTATGAACCATAGTTTAATAATTTTTTTTAAAAATAGCAAAAGAAAAAATACGAAGGTGTTTTCTGTGCTTATTGATAAAAATGGATTTAGGGGAATAGTAAGGCGATTTTTGATATAATGATTTAGATTTGTTGTTATCAAAAAACTATCCATTATGGAGGTATTTTATCAAATTATTCGGCAATCTTACCGGCTTGAAGCCTTACGATATAAAAAGGCTTGAGAACATATACCGCAGGAAGATCCCGCCACATGAGCTTATTACATCCGAGTTGGCGAGATACATTACGGAACTCTCCTTTGAGCTAAGAAGACAGATAGGGATTCTTGTTGACAGAAAAGGGAAGATAGATTTTGTCATCGTCGGAAATTACAACGAGATAGTAATCCCCGACCTTTCGGCATACAGAATATGGATTGGGAGGTTGAGGGGTCTCCGATGTATACATACACATTTAAACGAAGCGCCTCTTACCAAAGATGACCTTACCGATTTGGCATTCTTGAGGCTCGACCTTATGTCTGTCATAGAGATTAAGGAAGACGGACTGCCTGGCAGGGTTTATACCGCTCATCTGCTCCCCGATAATCCTGAAAAGAAGATGTGGGAAGTTCTGTCCCCGGCATATTTAACCCCCTCCTCCTCCCCCCCATTTGCTAAAGGAGGGTTAGATGTCCTTTCTACCATAGAGATGGTGGAAGACGAGATGTATAAAAGCCAGAGGGTAAAGGCTGTCAGAGAAAAGGACAGGGCAATACTTGTAACCGTTGCTACGACAGGTAGAGAGAGTGCGGAGAGGTCTCTGAAAGAATTAAAAGAGCTTGCAAGGACGGATGATATAGAAGTTGTGGATGAAGTCATAGTGAGGCCCCGCCAGTTGAATCTAAAATATCTCATGGGTAAAGGACAATTAAAGGAATTAATCATAAAGGGATTACAGCTTGGCGCAGATACCATACTTTTTAATGAGGAGTTGACCCCGACACAGCTTAAAGAGACGGCCAATTTTACGGAGATGCATATTTTGGACAGGACGCAATTGATACTCGATATATTCGGCAGACGGGCTTTCAGCCGCGATGGAAAGGTAAAGGTAGAGCTTGCAAAACTTAAATATATACTGCCCCGTTTGTCGGCTAAGGACGATGCCCTTTCGAGAATAAGGGGAGGCATCGGTTTAAGGGGTCCCGGCGAGACAAAGCTCGAGATAGGGAGGAGGCGGATAAGGGACAGAATTGCCGGTCTTGAAAGGGAATTAAAATCCCTTGCCAAAGACAGGAGTGTCAGGAAGTCTAAGAGAATAAAAGCTGATATGCCGATTATCTCCGTCATAGGGTATACAAATGCAGGAAAATCCACCCTTCTTAATGCGCTTACAGAGAGTCATGTCCTTGTGGAGGATAAGCTCTTTGCAACTCTCGACCCTACAAGCAGGAGACTGAGATTTCCGATGGTTCGACAAGCTCACCGGGAGGCAATTATAAGCGATACGGTTGGATTCATAAGCAACCTGCCATCAGATTTACTCGGCGCTTTCCGCTCCACTCTGGAGGAACTGCATGATGCAGACCTCCTCATTCATCTTGTGGATATAAGCAACCCTGCTTATGAAGAACAGATGAAAACAGTGGAGGATATACTTCTTGACCTTAATCTATCCGAAAAACCCCGGCTGCTTGTTTTTAATAAGTCTGACAGGTTGGATAAAGAAGTCATAGAAAACTTCTGCCGCAGATATAATGCAATTGCAATATCGGCGTTAAAGATGGAGAATATCATGGGGCTTTTGGAAAAAATGGAGGATATGCTTTATAAAGATTTATGAACACGATAAAAAATATTCTGAACTGGGCGGCAGAATATCTCGGAAGTTTTAATATCCCTTCTGCCAGACTCGATTCGGAAGTAATCCTTGCTCACGTCCTGAATAAAAACCGAACATATCTTTATTTGAATTCCGAATCACGAATCACGAATTACGAATTACGAAAAATTAAAGAGCTTATAGAACGTAGGGGCAAAAGAGAGCCGGTAGGCTATATTACAGGAGAGAAAGAATTCTGGTCTCTCAAATTTAAGGTAACGAGAGATACACTCATACCAAGACCCGAGACCGAAATTCTGGTGCAAACAGTCCTGGATATAATTAAGGGGCAAGGGGGAAATATTCTCGATATTGGGACAGGTTCTGGAAACATTGCAATAAGTATGGCAGTAGAATCTCCCGTTTCTCATATCTTTGCCATAGACCGTTCCGATGCTGCATTGTCCGTTGCAAAGGAAAATGCAATGGCTCATGACGTTGCAGAAAGAATTACATTCTTGAAAGGGGATTTATATGATTTCAAAGCCTTGCCCCTTGCCCCTTGCCCCTTGCCCCTTGCTTTTGATATTATTGTATCAAATCCCC
>CAYMMR010000056.1:0-11829 GCA_964391545.1 uncultured Nitrospinota bacterium
GGGAATAAAGGGATTCTCTTAATTTAAGTATTCGATGGGTTGTATGTTTTAATGAGGATTAAATCGGGGATAGTCAGTTTGGGATTGTTGAGTATGATGCCCATATTTTAACTCCCCTCTGCCCCCTCTTTAAAAAAGAGGGGGAGGATAAATGGCATTTACTCCTCCCCTTTATTAAAGGGAGCACAACCCTACTCCTCCCCTTTTTTAAAGGGGAGGTTGGGAGGGGTTAATCTTTTATAATATTAACGCAATCCTTTATTCATCAAGTCTTAATTCCTGCTTGCGGTAGTTTTTCTCTCTGTTTCAC
Source organism: uncultured Nitrospinota bacterium (assembly GCA_964391545.1). GTDB lineage: Bacteria > Nitrospinota > Nitrospinia > UBA9942 > UBA9942 > JACQEW01. Next base: position 311 of record CAYMMR010000056.1, read on the forward strand.
AACACTCATTGCAGCGGCTATCATGGATGCTATGTCTCCGAAGTTTGCAGGCAGAATCATTGTGTTTGTCGTCTTTGCAAGATTTCCAAACTGCTCCACCAATTTCTCTGCTACACGCAGCTGGACTGCTTCCATCCCATGCTCCGATTTTATCGCATTGGCAATTGATTTTATGCCCTCTGCCGTTGCAAAGGCGACTGCCTTTATTGCCTCAGCCTGTCCATCTGCCTCGTTTATCTGCTTCTGTCTCGCTGCCTCGGATTCCAAAACCACCTTTTGTTTCTGTCCTTCGGCAATATTAATGGCGGATTGTTTTTGTCCTTCCGATTCAAGGATTACCGCCCTCTTTTCTCTCTCGGCTTTCATCTGTTTCTCCATTGCATCCAATACATTTTTGGGCGGGATAATGTTTTTCACTTCGTATCGTAATATCTTTACTCCCCATGTCCTTGCTGCCTCGTCAATGGCAGTTACGATGGAAGAATTGATAGTTGCCCTCTCTTCAAATGTCCTGTCAAGGTCTATCTTGCCAACCTCGCTGCGCATGGTCGTCTGGGCAAGCTGTGTAATCGCAAAATAATAGTCGCTGATGCCATAGGATGCCATCTTCGGGTCTATAGCCTGTATAAAGATAACTCCATCTACGGTAACCTGAACATTATCTTTTGTAATGCAAACCTGTTCCGGTATATCCAGCGCCTGCTCCTTTAAGGTGTGTTTGTAGGCAATTTTATCAACAAAGGGGATAATATAATTTATCCCGGCAGACAGGACATTATGAAATTTTCCAAGACGCTCCACAACATAGGCAGTTTGCTGGGGGACGACACGGACACCTCTTGTGATAATTATTACTGAAAGCATGGCAACGGTGACGAAAAAGAGATTTGTAAATATTTCCATATTTTTCCTCCAGTTAAATTTGTCTTACTTTTACCCTTACTCCTTCGATTGCAGCTATTTCCACCATACTTCCTTCAGGAATATTTTCAGAAAAATCGCTGTATGCAGTCCATGGAGAGCCTCTATATTCAATACTTCCCTCGCCGCTGGCAGGTATATCTCGGATAACTTTAACCTTCTGTCCAATATAGTCTGGAATCATATCAGAGGTGCCATAAAAAAGCCTTTTTGCCATTTTCCTAAAGAGAAGCATTGTAATTATTGATGTGAGGGCAAAGACGATAAGCTGGCTGTTAATATCGGGGGTTAGACCTATTCCCGTTGTAACGGCGGTAACAATAGCGCCTATACCAAAGAAGGATAAAATAAAGGTAAAAGTGGTCAATTCTGCAATTATCAGAAGAACTGCGATAATTGCCCAAATCCAGACCGCTGACAAACTCATTTTAGAACCTCATGGGTTGAGAAGCGTTGAATATGAACCTGTTTCAGCAGCATAATATCCTATCTTTATGGAAATTGGCAAGGAAAAACATTCCTGCAATGTTTTAAGGCGGAGAGATTAACCCTGCAAAGATATACTCATTCGGCAATCTCGTATTTCCCCAATCCAAAGCTTGTGCCTTTGCCTGCATGGAGGATCTCGCCAAGCTCGATGAAGGGCATAAATTCGCTCAAGTCTCCTTCAAATGTTATTTTCCCGACAAATCCGCCCATCTTCATCCTCGTGTCCTGTCTTGCGGAATATCTCTCCCAATCATGCCATTTCGTGTTTTTATCTTTGACTCTTACTGTATGCGCCTTTTCTATCAATCCCTTAAAATCGAGGTTGAGTCTTTTGCCGTAATGGAAGTATGAGAGGGTTGAGATGCGGCGGAGCAGGCTGCGGATAAGGTGGTGAAATTCCAAATCAACGACAAGGTCTCCGTGAACGATTATACGGGTGGGGGTTAAAAAGTGAAGAGTTATGAGTGATGAGTTCGGAGAAACTCCCCCCAGCCCCCTCTTTAGTAAAGAGGGGGAGTAGTAGAGAGTTTGCTTTAATTGCCTATCAACAAACGAATAAATTACTTTGCCTTCGGATCTTTTACTCCCAACTCCCGACCCCTGCTTAAAGCCTGCAGGGGCAGGCTCTTCACTCCTGACTTCTTCAAGGAGATATTTCCCCCTACCTTTTCCGATTCCGATTTTTCCAAGCTCCTCGAAGGTATAGATGAAATATGGGAGATAATCTACGGCTTTGCCTATAAGGATTAGAGCGAAGGACAGGGTTTCGTTTGGCTTGTAGTCCCTCTTTGTTTCGAGGGGAGGCTCTATAACAAAGGGGTGCGGCGCTTTTTCGTATTTGCGTAAAATTTCCGAGCCTTCGGGCGGCGGGGTTTCAAAGATATATGAATAAACACATTTTGATTTCAGCAGGCATTCATCGCAGGTCTCCCTCTTTATTGTGCAGACGACCTTTTTAAATGCGTTTCCAAATCCGCCGCGGAAGGTAGAGCCTTTGTAGGGGGGAAGGATGAGCGGCTCTAATGTTTTAAGGGTTAAGATAAATTTTAACAGAAAACCCCCTTTAAATTCCCCCTCACCCACCCTCACCCCAACCCTCTCCCAAAAGGAGAGGGAGAGAGGGGCAAGGGGGGAGTGGAAGTGGTTTTTGAGATTTAAAACGGTTTCAGGTCTTTTAATGCCGGAAATTCCTTTAGCTTTTTATACATAATATTTTTATAATCTTCCAGTTTCTCATTTGTATCTGCTTCAAACCGGACAACAAGGACAGGCTGTGTATTAGATGCCCTTAAAAGCCCCCATCCCCCGTTAAATAAAACCCTTACGCCGTCAATGTCTATAACCTCATGCTCCCTTTTAAAATCGGCGGTAATCTTCTTTACGATTTCGAATTTCTCTTCATCGGGACAGTCCACCCTTATCTCTGGCGTAGAAACGGTCTTAGGCACATCCGCAAGCATATCCGTTATTTTCTGGCTGGTATTTGAAAGTATATATAAGAGTCTTAAAGAGGCAAATATGGCATCGTCAAAACCGAAGTATCCGTCTTTAAAGAATATATGTCCGCTCATCTCCCCGCCGAACTCTGCATTTTCTTTGAGCATCTTGTCTTTTATGAGCGAATGTCCTGCCGCCCACATTATTGGCACTCCGCCGTGCTTTTTAATATCGTTTCCGAGATTCTGGGAGCATTTTACCTCGAATACAATCTTTGCGCCGGGCTTTCTCTTTAATATGTCCCTCGCAAAAATAATCATCAGTTGGTCTCCCCAGATAATATTTCCTTCGTTATCCACAACCCCGATTCTGTCCGCATCGCCGTCATATCCTATACCCACATCTGCCTTTTCATCTTTTACCTTTTTAATTAAATCGGTCAGATTTTTTACAACAGTCGGGTCAGGGAAGTGATTTGGGAAATTACCATCGAGATTGCAGTATAACTCAACCACCTCACAGCCCAAATCACGCAGAAGCTTCGGCGCAATTAATCCCGATGTCCCGTTTCCTCCATCGAGGATAACCTTCAGCTTCTTATTTAGCTTTATCTTCGATTTCACCATCTCGAGATACGGCGTAATTATGTCATACTCTTTTAAATACCCTTTCCCCTGCGCAAGTTTTCCGCTCTCGATAATCTCCCTTACATGCTGGATTTCCTTTCCATGAATAGTAGTTTTCCCCACGCCGAGCTTAAATCCGTTAAATTCAGGAGGATTGTGGCTCCCTGTAATCTGAACGCCCCCATCAACAGGAAGATGAAACAACGAGAAATATAAAAGAGGGGTGGGTATCAATCCGCAGTCGGTTACATCGATACCTGTGGAGAGTATCCCTTCGACTATAGCATCCCTAAAATCCTTTGAACTGAGGCGGTTGTCCCTGCCAACCGTGATATGTTTCTTGCCGAGATTCCTCATCATCGTCCCATATCCCCTGCCAATATCCCTTACGACATCATGCGTCAGGTCTTTCCCAACCATTCCTCTTATATCGTATTCCCTAAAAATTAAAGGATTCATTTATACCTCCTCAAAAAAGTTTCTGCAAAATGTCACTGCCCTGTCTTTGTATGAAGAAAATTTATCCTTCGTATCTTTTCTTATCTTTTCTACATCAATCATACCTTTAAGAGATTCAAGTTCCTCATCATAGGTGTCTATCCACTCATATATCATATCTTCTGTAACCTCAAGATGAAATTGGAGTCCGTAGATATTTTTTCCAACCCTCAATGCCTGATTTGTGCACAGCTCGGCAGTTGCAAGAAGGCTGCCTTTTTCTGGAATTTCAAAAGTATCGCCATGCCACTGGAAGACATCGAAGCTTTCGCCTAACCCTTTAAACATAGTGTCTTTCTTCCCTGTATCTGTCAGCTTTACTTTATACCAGCCGATTTCCTTCTGATGAGCCTGTCGAACTATATTTTTTGTAACTTTAGCCCCCGATGCCTTCGCAATAAGCTGTGCGCCGAGACAGATGCCGAGTGTCGGTATCTCCTTTTTAATTGCCTCTTTTATCAACTTGTCCTCATCTTTTAAAAAGGGATACTTATCCTCCTCATATACATTCATTGGGCCGCCAAGGATTATAATCGCATCGTAATCCAGCTTCGGGGGGACGGCATCGCCGTTCTGCAGTTCCCTTCTGTCAATCTCCCATTTATTCGATATGAGATAATCCTCTATCGTCCCGCCGCCCTCGATGTTTATATGTTTCAGCATCAGAACATTCTTTTTCATAGACTCTCCTGAGTTTTCAATATGATTATCTATTCAATAAAAATTGTCAAGCCCTTTCGAACTTCCGTTGCGGGATGTTACTCTTTCAACCTTGAATTCCGCACCCATTTCTGATAAAGTTTAAAAGCTTAATTATCCACAGATGACAGCATAGCTGTCATTTCCGCGAAAGCGGGAATCCATGTATTAAATGAATTAGATTCCTGCTTTCGCAGGAACGGCGTCTGCGAAATCTGTGGAGAAAAAGATTTTCTTATGAGAATAGCGGGGATTGTTGCGGCAATTATATTGGTTATTATACTGACCCTGATGTGGTTCATGGGTGTGTTTCAGAGGATAGAGGTCAATGCCATAGAATCGGGACCCATGAGAATGGTCTATATCGAGCATAAAGGCAGTTATGACAAAATAGCGGAAAAGATAAACCAGGTGAAGCTTTATCTCGACAAGCAAAAGATTGCGGTCTTGGACGCATTCGGCGAATATTACGATGACCCGCAAAAGGTAAAGACAGAGGATTTGAGAAGCGCAGGCGGTTTTCTTGTAATTAAGGATATTCAGCCGGAAACGTCTTATAAATTTAAGCGCATTGACAAGAAATTATATGCCTCAGCCATATTTATCGGCTCTCCTGCCATAGGACCTTTCATGGTATATCCGAAGCTGATGAAGTGGATAGAAAAGAATCACTATGAAATTGACGGCGCGGCGATCGAGTTATACAAGATGACAGAGGATAAGATAGAGACCCACTACATGATTCCTATAAAATCCAGAGAGAGATAAAATTTTGCACCATCCGTTCTTTACAGCCTCACCATCTTTACAAAAATAATATTCGGCATAGAGCGTATCTTTGCCAAAGTCCTCTCCGGGATTTCCGAATCCACATTTACGATCGATACTGCATTCCCCCTCGGTTTGTTTCTCCCGAGCTGCATGCCTGCGATGTTGATTTTATCGCCGCCGAGGAGAGTCCCGATCTTTCCGATAACGCCGGGTGTATCTATGTTCGAGAATATAAGCATATTGCCCGACGGCGATGCCTCGACCCAGTATTCGTCTATCTTGACGATTCTGGGGTCGTTTTTCCCGAAAATCGTCCCTTCGATGAGCCTCTCCTGTTTTTCCGTCTTTATGGTTACGCTTATAAGGCTGGTAAAGTCGTGCGGCTCGCTGGTAGTCGTCTCTACGACCTCGATGCCCCTCTCCTTAGCAACGAACGGGGCATTGACCATATTGACCCCTTCGCCCACAAAGACCTGAAGGAATCCTTTAATCACGGAGATGGTAATAGGTTTTACATCGAGGCTTACGACTTCGCCACTGTATTTTATCGTTATCCCTTTTACCCCGCCCTCGATTAATTGCGCATGAAGGCTTCCCATTTTTTCGCCGAGGGTAAGATACGGCTGTATCCTCGACAGGAGTTCTGCGCTTATGGAGGGGACATTTACGGCATTTCTTATCTGGCCGTTTTTAAGGAAATCCACAATCTGATGCGCTATATCTATCGCTACATTCACCTGCGCCTCATCCGTCGATGCGCCGAGATGGGGGGTGCATATAACTTCGTCCAATTCGAGAAGCGGATTGTCCGAGGGGACAGGCTCTTTTTCGAATACATCGAGTGCGGCGCCTGCTACAATTTTTTCCTTGATAGCCTTGGCAAGCGACCTCTCGTCAACTATGCCGCCTCTTGCGCAATTTATGAGCCTTACCCCCTTTTTCATCATAGCAAACTCTTTTTCTCCAATTAGGTATGCGGTATCGGATGTCTTAGGCACATGGATGGAGATAAAATCGGATTTTTTGAAAAGTTCCGGCATCTCCACTAATTCGACGCCCAGGCTCTTTGCCCTCTCCTTGGAGATAAAGGGGTCATAGACGATTACATTCATGGAAAGACCCTTTGCCCTGTTTGCAACGATGCTCCCTATCCTTCCCAACCCGATTATACCGAGGGTCTTGTTGTATACCTCCACCCCCATAAATCCCTTTTCCCATTTCTTACCCTTAACCGATGCGCTTGCCTGCGGAATTTTCCTTGCAAGGGAGAGCATCATTGCTATTGCATGCTCTGCAGTAGTTATGACATTTCCTTCGGGTGTATTCATAACCACGATGCCCTTTTTACTTGCAGCATTTACATCTACATTGTCAACCCCAATCCCAGCCCTGCCGATTACCTTAAGTTTTTTAGCAGAGTTTATAATATCTGCGGTAACTTTTGTCGCACTCCTGACTATAAGCCCGTCATATTGTGGAATCTCTGCAATCAACTGTTCGGCTGTCAAGCCTGTCTTTACATCTACCTCGATACCGCCTGCCTTATTTAATATCTCGATACCCTTTTCGGATAACTTATCGCTGACCAATACCTTCATTAGTATCCCTCCAGTAATATCTCCTGTGCCGCTCCGACCCCTTTGCCAAGCTCCACCTTATAACCGAATTTTTTCAACCCCATCTCTATTGCCGAGACAGCGGTAATAATGTCAAAGGTATCCATATAACCCATGTGGGCTATTCTCAAAATCCTACCCTTAAAATTGTCCTGTCCTCCTGCAAGTGTAACCCCAAAATCATCCCTCAACGATTTCAGCAGCTTTCCGCCGTCCACACCCTCCGGCGTATATACGCCAGTTGCACACTCTGCCGGGGCATCTGGAGCAAGAAGTTTTAAGCCAATGGCAGTCATCCCATTCCTCGTTGCCCTTGCCATCCTCTCATTTTTTTTAAAGATATTGGCAAGCCCTTCCGTCTTCATCATCTTTAAGACTTCTCTTAACCCTATAATCAGAGATGCGGCAGGGGTATATGCTGTAGTATTATCCTTTAAATTCTTTCTCTCTTTTTTAAGGTCAAAGTAAAATTTAGGGAGCTTAGCGCTCTCGGTGAATTTCCATGCCTTATCATTTAAGGCTATAAAGGCAAGTCCCGGCGGCAGCATAAGCGCCTTCTGCGAGCCTGTGATAAGAACATCGATACCCCATTTATCCATCGGAATATCATAGACACCCACTGCCGTAATCCCGTCCACGACAAAGAGGATATTATCTCTTTTCCTGATAATTTCGGCTATCTCTTTAACAGGATGAGATACTGTCGTAGAGCTTTCGTTCCCCTGAATAAATACACCCTTAATGCTTTTATCTTTATTAAGGGCATCTTCTACCTCATTAGGCTTAACAGCCTTTCCCCATTCCACATTAAGCCATGTTGTCTTTAATCCGTAAGCCTCGCAGAGCTTCCCCCATCTCTCTCCGAATTTTCCAGCGTTTATAACGAGGGCATGGTCGCCGGGCGAAAACAGGTTTGTTACAGCGCTCTCCATCGCCCCTGTTCCCGATGACGATAGAATCAATACATCGTTTTTTGTCTGGAAGAGATATTTTAAATCTTCCTTTGCTTCGGCAAATATTGCAGAAAACTGGGGCGTCCTGTGGTGCATCATAGGATACGCCATTGTTAAAAGCGCGGCCTCGGGAACCGGCGTCGGTCCCGGCGATAAAAGATATTTCTTCTTCACTTTTCCTCCTCTATTAGAACAAAAAAAAGATTTTTACCACAGATGGACACAGATAAACACAGATTTTTCAACCCCCCTTTCATCCCCCCTTTTATAAAGGGGGGAAAGAGGGGGGTTATCTGCGATAATCTGCGAAATCTGCGGATATATAAATTCCTCGTATTACAGACCTTTTTCTCGTCTTCGTTCGTTTCTTCTTCTCTTGCTACTTGCCCTTTTTTCTGTCAGGTGACGAAAGTATGGGTCTTCATATCTAATATCTTCATCTTTTCTTCTATCATTAGAGCGTCTTTCACCCGACCTTCGTTCTGTATGCGCTTTCATATAGAACACCTCCTTAAAACTTAAAAATGAAAACTTATGGAAATTTTATTCTACAAAATTTACCCATTATGTGCAAATTAAAATTCCTATGAAGTTCCCTAATCCCTTCAGCGCTTATAAATAGTGCCTTTTATCATTTTTGCCGCCGAATCCCATTTTTTAAAATAAAAAGACTTGACAATTTAACGACGATGGCATATATATTAGTTAATTTGCATATACTTAACATATTCGATAATATATGAAGAAGGCTGCCGAACTGTTTAAAATACTTTCAGTGGATAAAAGAATAGAAATAATTGAGATGCTTAAAAAAGGGGCTATGGGTGTTAATGCGCTGGCAGATGCTTTGGGAATAACTCAATCTGCGGTATCCCAACACCTTCGGGTGCTAAAATCTGCCGGGCTTGTCAGCGATGAAAGACAGGGATATTGGATATATTATTCTTTAAATCGAGATGTCCTCGAAAAATGCAGGCAGAGGCTGAATAGGATATGCGCCTGCGGATGTCTGAATAACGAAGTGGATTAAATAAGGGTAAATTTTTTTGTCCTTATATATAAGTGAATAAGCATATACTTATACCGAAAGGAGGTGATATGTATGGCAAAGGGCATTGCAAAAAAGTCCCGAAAAGAGGCAAAAGGGTCATGCGGCTGCGGCTGTAATCCGCCTGTTAAGGCAAAATAGGCGAATCTCTGTCAAGGGGGGTGGGTTATACAAAAACAGCCTACCTCCCAAATTTACAATTTCGGAACAAAAGAAAAAGATTTAGACACAGATGAACACAGATAAATTATGATTCCTGTAGATAAAAAACAGTAAAAATCATACTTGAAATCAGTGTCCATCAGTGTCAAAAAATATTTTTATAATTTCCTTGCATGCCCAAAAATCTGATTTTAGACAAGATATACAGGATTAACGAGGATATTTCATCCTGATTATCCTGTTAATCCTGTCTAAATGCTTTTATATTTTCATACATCAAAAAATCTAATTAACGGGAGGGTGAAATGAGAGGATTAATATTGATAACATCTTATTGGCTGCATATCATTGCAACAGTGATATGGATTGGAGGCATCGGCTTTATACTATTTATTGCAATACCATCTGCCAGGCAAACCATGGGATCGGAGGCAGGCAAACTAATGGGAGAGATTTCCAAAAGATTTACGCCTTTAGCGAATTATAGTATAATTTTTTTAACTGCTACAGGTATTATATTAACAGGCTCGAATAAAGAGTTTTCGGGAATCGGTATTTCCGTAAACAGTTGGACATTCGTTTTGATATTGAAACATATCCTGTTTATAGTAATGATTGTTATTCATTTTTATAGAGGATTGGTGCTGACTAAAAAGATCGGAAGGACAGAATCTTCCGCAGAAAAGATGATTTTACAAAAATTGTCCATTAATCTGGTCAAAGTGAATTTTGGCGCAGGGGCGCTGATATTATTGTTAAATGGATATATTAGATAAGGCATTAAGCGGTGAAAGGCTGACCGCAGAGGATGGGGAGAGATTATTTGAATCGAAGGACATAATCTCTCTCGGCAGGGCTGCGCAGGAGATAGCAAGGAGAAGGCATCCCGACGGAGTCGTTACTTATATCGCTGACAGAAATATAAACTACACGAATATCTGCATCTCCCGATGCCTCTTCTGCGCCTTTTACAGGGAAAAAGATTCCGGAGATGCCTATCTTATATCGAGGGACGAGCTTTCAAAAAAAATCGAGGAGACGATTGCGCTCGGCGGGGCGCAAATACTGTTACAGGGCGGTTTAAATCCTGATTTGGGGATGGAGTATTACGAGGAGCTTCTGCAATTTATAAAATCCTTTAAAATCCATATCCACGGCTTTTCGCCTCCGGAGATTGTTTATATTTCAAAAAAATCCGGCATGACAATAGAAGATGTTATAAAAAGACTTAAAAATGCCGGACTCGGCTCTATTCCCGGCGGGGGCGCCGAAATTCTGGACGATTCGATAAGAAAGAGGCTAAGCCCGAACAAATGCAATGCCGAAGAGTGGCTGCATGTCATGGAAACTGCCCACAATCTCGGACTTAAAACCACCGCCACCATGATGTATGGGCATGTAGAATCATACAAAGACAGGATAGAGCATATAGTTAAAATCAGGGGGCTTCAGGATAAGACAGGTGGGTTTACCGCCTTTATCCCATGGTCGTTTCAGAGTAAAAATACCCGGCTCGACGGTTATAATTCCTCCGGTGTTGACTACCTGAAGACCCTCTCCCTTTCCCGCCTCATGCTCGATAACTTTAATAATATTCAGGCATCATGGGTTACACAGGGCGCAAAGGTTGCACAGCTTGCGTTATTTTTTGGCGCAAACGATATGGGAAGCACGATGATCGAGGAGAATGTCGTAAAGGCAGCAGGCGTGTCCTTCAGAATGTCCGAAGGAGAAATACGGAGGTTGATAGAGGACGCAGGGTTTAAGCCTGCAAAAAGAGATACCTCTTATCGGGTTATCTGCCGCCTGCCTTAAACGCCTTTTCTATCTCCCTCATCGCAGTCTTCTTTTTTATATCTTCTCTCTTGTCATACATCTTCTTCCCCTTTGCCAGAGCCAGCTCCACCTTTGCAATGCCTCCTTTAAAATAAAGCTTTAGAGGTATAAGAGTAAGTCCTTTTTCTATTGTCTTTCCAATAAGCTTATTTATCTCGCTTTTATGGAGGAGGAGCTTGCGGGTCCTTAACGGGTCGTGGTTGTAGATGTTGCCATGCCGGTAAGGGCTTATATGGCAGTTGTGGAGAAACACCTCCTCCCCTTCCACCATTGCAAAACTGTCTTTTAAATTCGCCTTGCCCTCCCTTAAAGATTTCACCTCGGTCCCTTTTAAAACAATCCCTGCCTCAAAGGTTTCTATAATAAAATAATCGTGTCTTGCCTTCCGGTTCTCTGTAACAATCTTTATTGCCATACCTAAAATAAGGGGCAAGGGGCAAGGGGCAAGGGGCAAGGGGCAAGG
>CAYMMR010000057.1:0-11796 GCA_964391545.1 uncultured Nitrospinota bacterium
ATTATGTCCTTGTAAGACAGGTAGAAGCCATTAGAAAAAAGGCAAATTGAGGAAAATTTTATGTCGAGAAGGTCAAAAAGAAAAAGGAAAAGCTTAGTAAAAAATTTCAAGATATACCTGCTAATTTCAGGGCTTTGTTTCTTTGTCGCAATTATCGTCAGTTTTACCATAGGAAAGCTGCCATCCTTTATTGATAAAACCGTAAGCGCACAGATACAGCGGGGTATTTCGGATGAGATGGAAAAGGGAGGTATGGATTTAGATAAAATGAAAAAGGAATTTAAAAGAAGGGGAGGCAGGTAATAAGATTCATAAAGCCGTAAATTTATGGAACAAAGAATATCAAAGCGAAAAATATGCCCGTTTGTGCAGGATGCGGATGACGACTGTTACTGTGTCAAAATGGACAGCAAAAGCACGCTTGCAATGATATATTATTGCGGCGGACAATTCGAAAAATGCGAAATCTTCAGGAAAAAGACATATCCGATCCCTAAATCCTCAATTATCTCCCTCTAATAAGATTATCCTTGTAATCAGCCGCTCCAATTTGTATACTATTAACAGACATTAAAAAATCATCAACAATCTTTTAATATGATTAAAGGAGGATTCAAATGGCAGAAAAGAAGATTTTCAGCGATATTGGAGAGAAAGAGGTAACAAAGGCTATTGTCGGGGGTTTTGCAAAGACCTTCAACGAATATGTTGACAGCGATGTAGTTATCGTAGGAGGCGGTCCGAGCGGGCTTATGGCAGGTAAAGAGCTTGCAAAGAGCGGCGTCAAGACCCTTATCATAGAGCGTAATAACTATCTCGGCGGAGGATTTTGGATAGGAGGCTATCTTATGAATAAGATAACCGTGAGGGCGCCGGGGCAGAAGGTTCTGGATGAACTCGATATACCTTATGAGGAGGTTATGGAAGGGCTGTATATGACCGATGGTCCCCATGCCTGTTCAAAGCTGATAGCCGCTGCATGCGATGCAGGCGTGATGATTATCAATATGACGAAGTTCGATGACATCGTTATACGGGAAAAGAACAGGGTAGCGGGCGTTGTTATAAACTGGACGCCGGTAGCCGCCCTTCCGAGAGAGATTACCTGCGTAGACCCTGTAGCCCTTGAATGCAAGATTGTCGTTGATGCCACAGGACACGATGCCTGTGTCGTGGAGAAGCTTGCGGAGAGGGGTTTGATGAAGCCGAAAGGTTTTGGCGCCATGTGGGTCGAAAAGTCGGAAGATTTAGTAGTTGAGTATACAGGCGAAGCGCATCCGGGCCTTGTGGTAATGGGTATGGCAGTTTCGACCGTATACGGCCTGCCGAGAATGGGACCGACATTCGGCGCAATGCTTTTATCGGGCAAAAAAGGCGCAGAGGTTGTCAAAGAGAAGCTGAAGAAGAAATAATACGCGGTTAAGAGGATAAGAAGTTGAGAGGATGAGAGCTTCTCGACTTCTTAACTTCTCATCTTCTATGTTTTGCGTCCCTTCTTTTATCCATATCTACGGAAAAGAATTTATTATAAATCCAAACCTCGAAGAAATATCGTCATACCTAAAATCGCTCCTTCCAAAAACTATTATAGATGTAAGGACGGATTTTATTTCTAATTTTCTCGAACCCTTGGATTCTTCAAAAAGGGATGATGAGATTGTCTCCATTGCACAGAAATTGGCAGGCATAAGGGTATTGGACTATTCAAAACAAAATCTAAATCCAGAGCCTATGTATGCAGAAATAGATTATGAAAGAAGAAAAATACTTAATCCTGCCGCAAAATCGATAGGCGTATTCTACGACGGCTTTGAGCTTCAAAATATCTTTCATCCTTTAATGAAAAGAGACGAGCGGTCATTCGCACACCTCCACATAGTATTTATTAATCAACTCATAGCCACATGGGAAGAAGACGACGACAGGTATCATGCAAGGTCATCGGTCTGCGGCTTCCCTTCTATTATATCTACTGCAGGAATTGTCGAGGCGCCTGCAAAACCGAGAGAATTTTATCTGTTACGGCAGCAATACGGAATGATGGGGAGAGAGGATTTGGCGCTCGCAGAATTTAAAAAGAAATTTGAAGGGAGATTTATCGAGTATGGCGACCCTCGCATGACGGAGGTTTGTAAGGGATATGCTGCACAGGCTTTGTTTTATCATATTACAGGAGAGCCGTTCTGCCATGATAAGGGGTGCAGACTCTTTAATGCACACTGGCAGGAGGAACTTATTTATTCGCAATTGGAGAGTCCTTATGAATTTTGTGAAATACATACCGATATGTTGTATAAGCTAAAATAATCATTTGCCACAGGGCACAGAGAAGGAAAAAAATAAAGACACTGAAAGACACAGATAAATTATGATTAACACAGAAATAAAGAACCGTAAAAATCATAAATAATCAGTGTCCATCTGTGTCAAAAAATTTAGTTTTTTTCCTCTGTGTTCTCTGTGACCTGTGGCAAAAATAGAAATTCTTATGCGAAATATAAAACTCCTCATTGAATACGACGGAACGAATTACTGCGGGTGGCAGAGGCAGCCGAACGGGATTACCATTCAGGAGATAATGGAGAATGCCCTCTTTAAAATAACTTCTGAAAAAACTGCTATAATAGCCTCTGGCAGAACGGATTCGGGCGTCCATGCGCTCGGACAAGTTGCAAATTTCAAGACAGACTCACGAATAGACGATACATCCTTTTTAAAGGCATTCAACAGCCTTCTCCCGAAGGATATTGTGGTAAAAGATGCTGCTACCGTGGATGATAATTTTCATTCCCGGCATTCTGCAAAAAGCAAGATATACAAATACTGTATATTAAACCGCTCATATCCTTCCTCCTTTGAATACCGGTATTCATGGCTCATCCGGCAGCCCCTCTATGTCGATGCCATGAAAGAGGCTGCAAATTTTTTAATCGGGAGCCATGATTTTTCTTCTTTCAGGTCTTCTACATGCGAGGCAAAAAACCCTGTCAGGACACTGCACCGCCTCGATATAGAAAAAACCGAAGATAAGATTTTTTTATGGTGCGAGGCAGACGGCTTTTTAAAACAGATGGTGAGAAATATTGTAGGGACGCTGGTTTATGTTGGAAAGGGTAAATTTATGCCCCATACTATGCAAAGGATTCTTGAAAATAAAAACAGAACTTCTGCAGGACCCACCGCACCACCGCAAGGTTTGTTTCTAATAGAGGTCAGGTATTAAAATAGGCTATCTTGTAAGCTTTAAGGCTATAGTTGCAACATGTTTTCCCTGAAATTTTTCTGTTAATTCAATTCTTAACTTATGATATTGAATAAATTGACGAAGACAATTCACTATGATAATCTTACATATATGTATTATCCATCCTACGAAATATTCAAAGACAAGGCAAAAGAGGGAAACCTTATCCCCGTATACAGTGAAATCCTTGCGGATATGGAGACCCCTGTCTCCGCATTTTTAAAAATAGACGAGGGCGAATACTCCTATCTCCTCGAAAGCGTCGAAGGGGGCGAGAAATGGGCAAGATACTGCTTTCTCGGAAGCAATCCATCCGTAGTTTTCAAAAGCAAGGGCGATAAAATTTATATTAAAAAAAACGGCATCGTAAAAGAGGAGGGTGTTAAGGGGAGTCCATTGGATTCTCTTAAAAAACTGATGTCGGAGTATCGCCCCGTAAAAATAGAAGGGCTGCCAAGATTTTTTGGCGGCGCCGTGGGCTATATCGGTTATGATATGATAAGGTTCTTCGAGAGCCTGCCGCACGAGGCAATCGATGACCTGAATATCCCCGACTCGATTTTTATTATAACCGATACTATTTTGATATTTGACAATATAGGACAGAAGATCAAGGTTGTCTCCAATGCACATATCCATGACGGGGATACGGAAAAAGCTTACAGGGAGGCAACGGAGAGGATAGAAGCGATTATAAATAAGTTAAAATCAGGAGTCAGGGGTCAGGAGTCAGGAGCAAAAAACTCCGAACTCCGAACTCCGAACTCCGAACTCCGAGCTAATGTCTCTAAGGAGGTTTTTAAAGAGAGTGTCCTAAAGTGCAAGCAATATATAAAGGAAGGAGATATATTTCAGGTTGTGCTTTCCCATAGGCTCGAGACGGATTTCCAGTCCAGCCCATTTGACATATACAGGGCGCTGCGGACAATAAATCCCTCGCCATATATGTATTTTCTGAAATTGGGGGATATAAAAATAGTCGGCTCGTCTCCGGAGGTATTGGTGAGACTCGAGGATGAAATAGTTGAGGTAAGACCTATCGCGGGAACAAGGCCGAGAGGGGTTTCGGAGGGTGAGGATAAGAGGCTTGCAAGGGAACTGCTGAACGATGAGAAAGAGATGTCCGAACATATAATGTTGGTTGATTTGGGGAGAAACGATGTGGGAAGGGTATCTCAAAAAGGAAGCGTTGAGGTAAATGAACTGATGGTAATAGAGAAATATTCCCATGTAATGCACATCGTATCGAATGTAAGGGGTAAACTTGAAAGAGGGATGGATTGCTATGATGTTCTCAAAGCTGCCTTTCCTGCCGGCACGGTTTCAGGGGCGCCCAAGATACGGGCAATGGAGATAATAGAAGAACTCGAGCCGACAAGGCGGGGGATTTATGCCGGCGCAGTCGGATATTTCAGCTTCTCAGGAAATATGGATATGGCAATTACGATAAGGACTCTTTTAATTAAAGGCAATACTGCATATCTTGGGGTTGGCGCGGGCATTGTAGCAGATTCGGAGCCGGAGAGGGAATTTGAAGAAACTATGAATAAGGGGAAGGCTCTGATAAAGGCAATAGAATTGGCGGAGAGGGGATTAAAATAGACAATGCGGTGAAAGGAAAGGTTATATAAGCCGCCGTAAAAGCCGTTCAAAAAAAGTTTTTTTATAGTAACCTTTATGCTATGCTTTTGGTAATCGATAATTACGATTCATTCACATATAACCTCGTCCAGTATTTGGGGGAACTGGGGCAGAATATAAACGTGTATAGGAACGACAAGATAACCTTGAAGGATATCGAATCGTTAAAGCCCGATAGGATTGTCATTTCTCCAGGGCCTTGCA
The DNA here is from genome assembly GCA_964391545.1 of uncultured Nitrospinota bacterium. GTDB lineage: Bacteria > Nitrospinota > Nitrospinia > UBA9942 > UBA9942 > JACQEW01. The sequence continues at coordinate 5,090 of CAYMMR010000057.1, forward strand.
CCCCGAAAGAAGCCGGCATATCCGTAGATTTGATTAAGCAGTTTTCGGGCAGAATCCCTATTCTCGGCGTATGCCTGGGACATCAGTCAATAGGCTATGCCTTTGGCGGCGAGATTATCCATGCAAAAAAACTGATGCACGGGAAAACTTCTATGATACACCACGATGGAAAAACAATATTTAAAAATCTCCCGAACCCGCTTGAGGCGACCCGCTATCACTCTCTTATAATAGAAAGAGAGAGTATTCCAGATGAGCTTGAGATAAGCGCTGAAACCGATGACGGCGAGATTATGGGTGTAAGGCATAGGGAGCATGTAATCGAAGGCGTTCAGTTTCATCCCGAATCTATACTGACAAAGGCAGGCAAAGACCTTCTTAGGAATTTTTTGGAATTAAAATGATTGATATAAGCATAAAAATCGCAGGCCAGGCAGGCCAGGGAATACAGTCAATTGCAGAGATATTGTCCAGGGTATTAAAGACCCAAGGAATGCACATCTTCGCAGTTCAGGACTATATGTCGAGGGTTCGCGGCGGGCATAATTTCATGCAGATGAGGATAAGCGATAGCCCTGTATATTCGATGCAGGAATATTGCGATGCCCTTATAGCCCTCGATACCGACAGCATTGAAATACATAAAAGAGAAGTTCCGAAGGAAGGGGCCATAATTTACGACCCCCATTCCGTAAAAGCAGACTCTCCGGACAATAGATATATGCCAATCCCTTTAAATACCCTGGCAAAAGAGGTAGGCAGCCCTATATTCGGCAACATGGTTTCGGCAGGTTCTGTTTTAGCGTTGTTTGGCATAGATGCCGGCAATGCGGAGGCATTTATAAGAAAGCTGTTTGGCAAGAAGGGAGACGAAATAGTAGAAAAAAACCTGAAGGCTCTCCGCTCGGGCTATTCATACTTTCTCGAAAAATTCAGCGATAAGAAAAAAATGCTTCAAAACATTGCCACTTCCAATGATAGGCTTGTTTTGATGAACGGCAGCGAGGCCGTAGGACTTGGAGCTATTACAGGAGGCTGTCAATTCATATCGGCATATCCAATGTCGCCTTCCACAGGGGTCTTTACATACATTACTCAAAATGCAAGGGAGTTTAATATCGTCTCCGAACAGGCGGAAGATGAGATTGCGGCTATCAATATGGCATTGGGCGCATCCTTTGCAGGCGCCCGCGCCATGACAGCTACATCCGGCGGCGGATTAAGCTTAATGGCAGAAGGGATAAGTTTATCTGGCATAATGGAAACTCCTGTTGTCATCGTAAATGCTCAGAGGCCTGGACCTGCTACAGGTTTTGCAACGAGAACGGCTCAGGAGGACCTGGAGTATGTTATTCATATAGGCCACGGAGAATTCCCGCGGTTTGTCTTTGCGCCGGGTAATGTGGAGGAGGCTTTCTATACTACAATCCATGCCTTCAATCTGTCTGACAAATATCAGGTTCCTGCATTTATCCTTATCGATCAGTATCTTGCCGATACATACACGACATTAAAGGGGCTTGACCTGGATAAGGTTAAAGCTGCCTGTCATCAGCCTCTATCTTTCGACAATGAGTATAAGAGGTATCGGATTACAAAGAGCGGTGTATCGCCGAGGGCTTATCCAATGCAAGGGGACTTTACATTCATGTCAGACAGCCATGAGCATACGGAGAACGGCCATATAACAGAAGATAAAGATGTCAGAAATAAAATGGTGGAAAAGAGATTCGGAAAATTGAAGGGGATGCAGAAGGAATTTGGAAAGCCGACCTATTACGGAGATAAAAAGGCAAAGACAATATTTCTGACATGGGGGTCGAATTACGGAGTTGTCAGAGAAACCATAGATTATTTAAAGAAACAAAAACGCCCTGCTGCCATGCTTCACTTTAACCGCATCTATCCATTCCCAAGAAAAGAAACCATATCGGCATTGAAAGACACAAAGGAGATAATTGCAGTAGAAAATAATTATCAGGGACAATTCGGCAATGTATTGAAGGCGGAGACAGGAATCGAGGTAGATAAAAAAATACTTAAATACGACGGCAGGCCTTTTACAGTGGATTATATATTAAGAAAAATTGTAACTATTTAGCAAATTACAATATTCCCCCTTAATAAAGGGGGTTGGGGGGTTGTTTAAACTTTAATGCAGTGTATTACAACCCCCTTTGTCCCCCTTTTATAAGGGGGAATTTAATGGAAATTTATTTGCTGAATAGTTACGAAAAATTAAATATTAAGGTTATGGAAAATACAAATCCCTTTCATTACGAAGGCGAGATTTCTTGGTGTCCGGGGTGCGGGGACTTTCAGATACTAAAGTCGGTAGAAAAAGCCTTAAATGAATTAAATAAAAAGCCGTCCGAAGTTGTATCGATTGGAGGGATCGGACAGGCGGCAAAACTCCCGCATTATATTAAGGCAAATGGATTTAACGGGCTGCACGGAAGGGCGATTCCGCCTGCCTTCGGCATTAAGGCATTCAATGGAGATTTAACGGTTTTAGTAGCCACAGGAGATGGAGATTGTTACGGCGAGGGCGGAAACCATCTGATTAATGCCATAAGGAGAAATATAGATATTACGGTTATAGTGCATAACAATCAGGTCTATGGCTTAACCAAAGGACAGGCATCGCCGACATCCGAAGTGGGCATGGTTACAAAAACGCAGCCCTTCGGCGTTATTGCAAATCCATTTAATCCTATTGCATTTGCTATTTCAATGGATACGCCCTTTGTTGCGCGTAGTTTTTCGAAAGATATAGATTTCACGGCTAATTTAATAAAGCAAGGCATCGAAACCAAAGGTTTTGCATTGATTGATATATTGCAGCCATGCGTTTCCTTTAATAAGATTAATACATACCAGTGGTATTCCCAGAGGGTCTATAAGCTGGAAGGGGACTATGATCCGACAAGCAGGTTAAAGGCATTTGAAAAATCTCTGGAATGGGGGGATAGGATACCAATCGGCGTTATTTATCGCTCCCAAAGACCATCTTATAATGAAACGCTGGACAAGCTCGGCATTAAACCTAAGATTAATAACCAGCCTGACCTATCAAAGATCAAATCTCTTTTGGATGAATTTTAAAAATATATAACCGCATAGGCGCGGAAACACAGAAAAAGTATTTTTTTAAACTCTGCGTTCTCTACGAACTCTGCGGTGAAAGTCTATTTTCTGTGAAAATTATCAGAGGCTCAAAAAATATTAAGGATAAAGTAAAAAATCCTGTTTTAACCCTCGGCAATTTCGACGGGGTCCACATCGGACACCGGGAAATATTCAGACAGGTTATCAAAAGGGCAAATGAGATTGAAGGGACAAGCATTGTTTATACATTCGAGCCGCACCCTTTGCGCGTGGTATCGCCGGCAAAAACACCGCCTCTCCTTACCACATTTAAAAAGAAGATGCAGCTTATAGCGGAATCGGGGATTGACATAACAGTATGTGCAGATTTTACGAAAAGATTTGCCGAGCAGCATCCGAGAGATTTTGCCAAGGATACCCTAATAGGAAATATCGGTGCAAAAGAGGTATTTGTAGGATATGATTATACCTTTGGAAAGGGGAGAGAAGGGACTATTACATATCTAAAAAAGATGGGGGAGGAGTTTGGATTTAAGGTAACGGTTATAGATGCAATAACAATTGACGACCAGATAGTAAGCAGCACGCTTTTAAGGGATACTGTCGAAGAAGGCGCTATTGAAAAGGCAAAGAAACTGTTGGGTAGACACTATTCTATCGAAGGGAAGGTGGCGGACGGATTTAAAACAGGGAGTATAATAGGATTCCCCACTGCAAATATAGATACATCGTATGAGTTAATACCCCATACAGGGGTATATGCCGCAAAGGCATCTATTGACGGAGAGATTTTTGATGGAGTAGCTAATGTGGGCTTTAATCCGACATTTCACAGGGACAGGCTAAGCGTGGAGATTCATATATTCAACTTTAACAGGGATATATACGGAAAGGAGATAGAAATATTTTTTATAAAGATGCTGAGAAACGAAATCGAATTCGGCTCTGCAGAAGAACTGAAAAGACAGATAAAAAAGGATGTGGAAATAGCGAAAGGAGCGCTGAATAGTGAAAAATAAACACTTAATCATAACACTGCTTATTACCCTCGGGGCGCTTTATTATACCTTTAAAAATATCACACTCGGCGAGCTTTTCAACGCCCTCTCCTCAGTCCATTATTTAAGTCTGCTCCCTGCAATTTTAATTATTCTATTGACCTATTTTTTTAGGGCAGTCCGCTGGAAATATCTGGTGGCGCCACTTAAAAATGGTGTAAAGACATCACATCTTTTTTCTCCGCTGATGATAGGTTTTATGGGAAACCTGCTGCCTGCAAGGGCAGGCGAGTTTATAAGGGCTTATCTATTGGGAAAAAAAGAAAACCTCACTTTCAGCGCATCCTTTGCAACGGTCTTTATCGAGAGATTATTTGACCTCCTATGTCTGATGTTAATTATGACAGGGTTATTGGTTTTCAAGTCCGATATATTTTTATCCGCAGGAAATTTCAGGGATGTGGCAATTGTCAGCATAGTCCGTAAATTCGGCATAGCAACGCTTGTTCTATCCGTTGGCATAATAATATTTTCCTATTTACTTATTCATTTCAAGGATAAGATGTTAGACATTATAAGGTTTATCATAAAGCCGCTCCCTAATGGATTTTCATACAGGGTGATAGAATTTATAAATTCCTTTGCCGAGGGGCTTGGCATACTCAGAGATATAAAATCTCTTCTTTTAATAAGCATGCTTTCGGCAATCGTATGGATATTTATGATAGGCAGTTATTACCCGTTCTATTTAGCCTTTGGTTTTAACGAACTGCCTTATGTATCAATCCTTGTTTTAGCGGTGGTCGTCGGGGTTCTAATAAGCATATTTCCAACGCCGGGATTCCTCGGCTCCTATCAGGCAGCTTGCGTAATCGGTCTTCATGAGATATACAAAGTTCCTGAAGTTGCTGCGGTAAACTTCGGTATAATAACATGGTTTGTCCAGATGGGAATAGTATTCGTTCTTGGAATATTTTTTATATTCAAGGAAAACATATCGTTCAAGGAACTTACAAAGATAAAAATTAGTTAGTTCACACTGAAAAATGACCTTTTTTCACTTCCGTTATTTTTTCTTTCGTTTTATTTATTTGAATTATCACACTGTGGAACAAAAGAAAAAAATAAAAAGTCGTTCAAAAAAGTCATTTTTCGGCATCACTTAGTTACAAGAGACAACTCGATGGACTTGCGACTTTAATTTATGAGCATATATTTAGATAATGCAGCTACATCTTTCCCTAAACCGGAGGCGGTATACAGGGCGGTAAACGACACCCTTCAGAAATACGGCTCGAGCCCGGGGAGGGGCGGGCATAAGATGTCCATGCAGACAGAGAGAATAACCTTCGGGGCAAGAGAGACGATTGCATCGTTCTTTAACATACCTTCAAGCAGCAATGTTATTTTTACCTTCAATGTTACTATGGGGATAAATCTGGCTTTGAAGGGTATCTTAAAAACAGGCGACCATGTGATAACATCCAGCATGGAGCATAATGCGGTTATGCGGCCGCTAAAAAGACTGGAAAAAGAGGGTGTCGCCAAGACAGTGGTCAAATGTTCGAAGGAAGGGTTCCTCAATCCAAAGGATATAGAGAAAGAGATAAAGCCCAATACAAAACTAATAGTTATTACACACGCTTCGAATGTAGTCGGGACAATAATGCCGATACGAGAGGTTGGAGAGATAGCAAGAAAAAAAGGGATAGTTTTCCTTGTTGATGCTGCACAATCGGCAGGTTTGCTTCCAATTGATGCTCAGAAAGATAATATCGATATACTTGCATGCACAGGACATAAGAGTCTTTTTGGCCCCCAGGGAACAGGATTTTTATATATAAAAGATGGACTCGATGTAAAGCCTTTAATCGAAGGGGGGACGGGAAGCAACTCGGAATCCGACGAGATGCCGGACTTTTTGCCCGATAAATTTCAGGGAGGAACGTTTAATACACCCGGCATTGCAGGTCTTGGCGCAGGAATAGAATTCATACGGAATGAAGGGCTGCAAAAAATAAGGGATAAAGAATTACACCTCATTACTGAAATAATGAATGAACTTAAAAAGATAAGAGGGGTAAAACTTTATGGACCTTTAAATCCTTTAGACAGGGTGGCTGTTGTATCATTTAATATTGAAGGTAAAGACCCTGCAGAGGTAGGAAATATCTTAAATGAGGAATACGACATTATGAGCCGTGTAGGACTCCACTGCGCACCCAATGCCCACAGGACTATAGGGACATTTCCTCATGGGACTGTAAGAGTCGGTGTAGGATATTTTAATACTGAAAATGATATTGAAAAGTTGATTAAAGCAGTAAAGGATATTGAACTCGGCTCAAGTCCCATAACTATGGGTAGAATAGAGAGCCTGTGGATTAAATCTCCCTAACGAAGAACAAGCTTGGATGATTTTGAGCTTCATATATTCTTCATCTCTATATCCATAGGCTCTACGAATTATATTTCTGGCTTTTAAATTGGTTGCCTCTATAAACCCAAGAGATACTTTATGGTCACAATAAGCAAGGATACCATCTAAATGGACTTCCCCCGATTTAGTGGACACTAAGTTAAGCAACATTTAGAGCCTCA
>CAYMMR010000058.1:0-11698 GCA_964391545.1 uncultured Nitrospinota bacterium
TTTCCTAAGACAGCCGTTGCAAAATTGGCAAAGGAAAAGATAAAGGGCATAGAGAAGGCGAAATGAATCGGAAAACAGAAAACAGAAGTCAGAAGTTAGAAGTCAGAAGTCGGAAAGTTTTCCTATATCTTCTACCCTTTCTCTTCTGTTTTTCTACTGTTACCTTTGCCGAAGAAGCTCCTACCCTCCAGGAGGTTATTAAAAAACCAAAGGTGCATATTGTCAGGGAAGGCGATACTCTCTGGGACATATCCGGGAAGTATCTTAATAACCCTTTCAAGTGGCAGAATATCAGGGACAATAACAAATTTATAGCCAACCCGCATCTGATATATCCTGGAGATAATGTTATCATCCCCGACCTGTTTGACGAGGTTGTAATCGAGAAGGAGGCATCTTTAAAGGCAGAGCCGCAAGCCGTTCCCGGGATAATAGAGAAAGAACCCGATGAAGAAACCATACCCGGGCTTACTGTCGTAACCCTGCTTCCACTACCGCCGCCGCCCCCCCCGCAGCCGGAGAAAGTCCCTTTGACTTCTTTACAGACCTTAACCTCAGCCGGGTATATTATATCGCAGGAAAAAGAGAAAGGAATAATATACGACTCCCCGGAGCCGAGAACTGTTTTTGGAGGGGGAGATACGGTCTATACAAACATTGGTGAAAAGGAAGGGGCAAAGGAAGGCGGCAGATTTACCATATATAAACCGATACGAACGGTTATCCATCCTGTTACAAGAAAAGAGGTCGGCATTTTAATAGAGACATTGGGTGAACTGGAGATAAAGGAGGTTCGCCATGACAGCTCGACTGCATATATAACCGAATCTTATGGCGCCATAGAGCCCGGAGATAAATTAAAGGAGAGAGAAGATATTATCGTCCCTATGATAGACCCTTCTGCAAAGGCGGAACCGAAAGACATATCGGGTTATATAATTGATACCAGGGATAACAGGGATACGGTCGCAGCAGGGGATATTGTTTATATCGATGCTGGAGAGGATAAGGGGGTGTCGGCAGGCGACAAATTTATCATATTTAAAAGCGGGGAAAAGGCGCAAAAACGGAAGGATGAAATAAAGCTCCCGAAGGTCGTTGCGGGCAGCCTTCGGGCAATTACAGTAAGAGAAAATACATCCACTGCAATAATAACAGAAAGCAAAAGAGAGATTGCAATAGGCGAGATGATCGAATATCAAAAATAACCCCGAATAAGTATTCTATCCGCTTTAAATCTTCTCGAAAGGAAAATTCCTTGACTCTCCTCTATCCTTCCAATAAACTTTAAATAGTCAAACTATTAAGAAAGGGGTAATTTATTTCTATGAAGGTATATTTAAGAAAAGAGAATATTGAAAAACACAAGACGGGTTGTCTTGTAATCGGTTCATTCGAGGGCAAGAAGCCTGAAGGGCTGGCTAATGTTATTGATAAGAGGCTTAACGGGCTTGTCACGAAGTTATTTAAGGATAAGGATTTTGAGGGGAAGCCGAAACAGACGAGGCTTATTTATACTCAGGGTAAACTTCCTGCCGAGAGGGTTTTATTGGTTGGGCTTGGAAAGGAGAAGGATTTTAAAATAGAAAATTTGAGGCAGGCATCGGGTAATTCAAGCAAGGCTGTACGAGATTTGGGGGTAAAAAAATTCTCTACCACTCTTTCGCAGACAAAAATAAAAGGGGCATCTCCTTACGATATTTTAAAGGCGGTTACCGAGGGGGCAATCCTTTCCCTCTATGATTTTACCGAATACAGGACAGAAAAGAAAGAAGAGATAAAAAGGGTTGATGAGATTGCTGTTTTAATTGAAAAAGAAAATAAAGAGATAAAGAAGGGACTCGATGATGGGATAAAAATTTCAGAGGCAGTATATCTTGCGAGAGACATGATAAACCACCCTTCAAATACTGCAACACCCACATATCTATCAGAACAGGCTAAGAGAGTTGCCAGAAAATCAGGGATTAAATGCAGGATACTGGAAAAGGCGGATATGCAGAGATTGAAAATGGGTGCGCTTCTTGCCGTGGCAAGGGGGAGTGATGAGCCTCCGAAATTTATAATCATGGAATACAATGGCGGCAAGAAAGGGGAGCCGCCTGTTATGTTCGTAGGAAAAGGGCTTACATTCGACAGCGGCGGAATATCCATAAAACCGAGCGAGAAGATGGAGGAGATGAAGCACGATATGGCAGGAGGCGCGGCAGCCATAAGCGCAATAAAGGCAGCGGCGGACCTTAAGCTTCCTGTGAATGTTGTATCCCTTATCCCTGCCACCGAGAATATGCCGAGCGGGAAGGCGGATAAGCCGGGGGATGTTGTAAAGGCAATGTCAGGCAAGACAATAGAGGTCATAAGCACGGACGCAGAGGGGAGGATGATACTTGCCGATGCCCTTACCTATGGAGAGAGATATAAACCTAAGGCTGTAATTGACCTTGCAACACTTACGGGTGCAGTAATAATTGCCCTCGGTTATCATGCAACAGGTTTATTGGGTAATGACAAAGATTTAATCGAGGCAATTAAGAAAGCAGGAGAAAAGAGCGGTGAGAGGGTATGGGAGCTTCCCCTGTGGGAAGAATACGAGGAGCAGAATAAGAGCGATATTGCCGATGTAAAAAATGTCGGGGGGAGACCTGCAGGAACGATTACTGCCGCCGCATTTTTGAAAAAGTTTGCAGACAAATTCAAATGGGTGCATCTCGATATAGCAGGGACAGTGTGGGAATATAACGGCAAGCCATACATTCCAAAAGGCGCTGTGGGTGTGGGCGTAAGGCTGCTGGTGGAGTATCTAAAAAGTATCAAAGTATCATAGAGTCAGAGTGTCAAAGTATTTATAGCTTTGATACTTTGATACTCTGACACTTTGATGCTATAACTATGCGGAATATACATATTAAAGAGATAACCGAGGCCGTAAAAAACCTCTGTGTAAATGCAAATTACAATCTCTCCGAAGATGTGCTTCAGGCATTCGATAGAGGTCTTGAGATAGAGGAGTCTCCGGTCGGCAAGGCTGTCTTAAAGTCATTAATAAAAAATGCACAGATTGCCAGAGACGAGAAGATTCCAATATGCCAGGATACCGGCTTTACTGTCTTGTTCGCAGATATTGGGCAGGATGTTCATATCGAGGGAGGCTCTATTACAAATGCAATAAATGAAGGGGTCAGGCAGGGCTATAAAGAAGGGTATCTGAGAAAATCCATCTGCGACCCATTTACGAGAAAAAATACGGGAGATAATACGCCTGCTGTGATTAATTATGATATTGTCCCCGGCGATAAAATAAAGATTATCTGCGCGCCGAAAGGCGGGGGAAGCACAAATATGAGCAGGGTAACAATGCTGAAGCCTGCGGATGGAATCGAGGGGATTAAGAATTTTGTAATTCAGAGAGTCATGGAATCAGGCTCGAACCCATGCCCCCCTGTAGTCGTCGGCGTAGGCATCGGCGGCTCTCTGGAAAAGGTTGCCCTCCTCGCCACAAAGGCGCTCTTGAGACCCCTTGGAACAGCTAATCCCGACCATGCATTAAAAGAAATAGAAGAAGATTTATTAAAAAAGATAAATGATCTCGGAATGGGACCCGAAGGATTCGGCGGCAGATTCTATGCAATGGGTGTCCATATCGAAAAATTCCCAACCCATATAGCAAGCCTGCCGGTGGCAGTAAATATCTGCTGCCATGCAAGCAGGCATAAGGAGATAGTTTTATAATGTCAGAAATTATTAAATTAACAACGCCTCTTACGGACGATGTTATAGAGAAATTAAAAATCGGCGGCCAGGTTTTTATAACCGGGACTCTTTATACCGCGCGGGATGCGGCGCACAAGAGGCTTGTAGAATTATTGAACAGCGGTAAGGAGCTTCCCTTTGATATTAGGGGGCAGATTATATATTATGTGGGGCCCGCGCCTGCAAGGCCGGGTTATGTGACGGGTCCTGCCGGTCCAACTACCAGCGGGAGAATGGACCCCTATGCCCCAAGATTAATGGAAGCAGGAATGAAAGGGATGATAGGAAAGGGCAGCAGGTCAAAGGATGTTATCGAGGCGATGAAGAAGCATAAATGCGTCTATTTTGCAGCCATCGGCGGCGCAGCGGCATTGATTGCACGGAGTATAAAAAAGGTTGATGTGATAGCTTATGAGGATTTGGGCACAGAGGCTGTAAGAAGGATGGAAGTTGAGGATTTTCAGGTAATCGTTGTAAACGATATTTATGGCAATGACCTTTATCGAGAGGGAATGAAGAAATATCGGCGATAAAAAAATTCGTAAAAATAATTTGCATTCTTGAAAATTACATTTTATAATTCGGGCGAAAACTTATGTTGACACACGATGTGATTATAGTCGGTTCCGGTTTGGCAGGCATGAGGGCTGCCCTTGAATTATGCGGCAGTCTCGATACCGCCATTATCTCGAAGGTATACCCAACACGCTCTCACTCCGGAGCGGCACAGGGAGGGATTGCCGCATCTCTTGCAAATTCCAGCGACGATTCATGGGAACTCCACATGTATGATACTGTTAAGGGGAGCGATTTCCTTGGCGACCAGGATGCCATAGAGATGATGGTGAAGGATGCGCCCGATACCATTTTTGAGATGGAGCACATGGGGTGCGTTTTCAGCCGCACAGAAGACGGAAGGATCGCGCAAAGGGAATTCGGAGGGCATTCTAAGCCGAGGGCATGTTATGCAGCGGATAGAACAGGTCATGCCCTGCTCCACGCATTATACGAGCAGGTGATGAAAAATGCCGGCAAGATAAAGATATATTCGGAATGGTATGTCCTCTCTCTTATTATTCACGACAATATATGCAAGGGTGTTGTTGCCTACGATATAAAAACTGGAAAAATTGAGGTTTTTAGAGGGAAAGCGGTAATCTTCGCTACAGGCGGTTACGGAAGGGCATTCCGCATTACATCCAATGCCTTTGCCAGCACAGGAGACGGTATAGTGGCTGCCTACAGGGCAGGGATACCCCTCGAAGATATGGAATTCGTCCAGTTTCATCCAACAGGGCTTTACGGACAGGGCATATTGGTATCCGAGGCTGCAAGGGGCGAAGGAGGGTATCTCATAAACGGCAAGGGCGAAAGGTTTATGGAGAGGTATGCAAAGGCAAAGATGGAGCTTGCGCCGAGAGATATAGTCTCCCGCTCCGTCCAGACAGAAGTTAATGAAGGCAGGGGAATAGACGGCAAGGATTATGTATATATAGACCTCCGTCATCTCGGAAGGGAGAAGATACTGGAAAAGCTGCCGCAGATTAGACAGCTTGGAATAGATTTCATCGGGGTAGACTGCATCGAAAAACCTATTCCGATACAGCCTACAGCCCATTACTCGATGGGCGGCATACCTGCCGATAAGGATGGGCAGGTAATAATAGACGATAAAGGAACTAAGATTACAGGTTTTTATGCAGCAGGAGAATGCGCCTGTGTCTCCGTTCACGGGGCAAACAGGCTCGGGACAAATTCCCTGCTCGATGCCCTCGTATTCGGCAGGAGAACGGGAAAGGCTGTTTTTGAATTCGCAAGAAATGCAAATTTATCCGATTTTAACGAAGGCAGGGAGATTGATTCCGTAAAAGCGGAGATTGATGCGATTTTCGATTCAAAAGGCACGGAAAGTATGAACAGCATCAGAAATGAGCTCAAAGAGACAATGATGTCGGATTGCGGGATATTCAGAAACAAACAGAGACTGGATGACTGCCTGAAAAAGGTCAAGGAATTGCAGGATAGATTTAAAAGTGCGAAGACAACGGACAGGGGAAAAACTTTCAACACGGAGATGTTCGAGGCGATAGAACTGGGGCACATGCTGGAGTTTTCCGAGCTTATAATTGTGAGCGCAATGGCAAGAGAGGAAAGCAGGGGTTCTCATGCAAGGACCGATTTTCCAAAGAGGGATGACGCAAAGTGGCTTAAACATACCCTCTCTTATAAGAAACCTGACGGCGGAATCGGGCTTAAATATAAACCCGTAACAATTACAAAACATCAACCGGAGGAGAGGAAGTATTAGTATCAAAGAGTCAAAGTGTCAAAGTATCACAGATTAAAGACTCTGACTCTCTGATACTCTGACTCTCTGACACTTTTTATGGTAACTTTTTCGATTTACAGATTTAATCCTGAAAAGGACGGTAAGCCTTATTACAAGGACTACAACCTCGATGTTCCCGAGGGCGCTACGATACTGGACTGCCTTAACCTGATCAAATGGACTCAGGATGGGACGCTGACCTACAGGATGTCCTGCCGCAGCGCAATCTGCGGCTCATGTGCAGTAAGGGTAAACGGCCATCCAAGGCTTGCATGCAAGACACAGGCATCCGCAGAAATAATTAACGGTAGGATGAAGATAGAGCCGTTAGGCAATGCACAGGTTTTGAAAGACCTTGTGGTTGATCTGGAGCTATTCTGGAAAAAGATCGAAAAAACCGAGCCGTGGCTTATGCCGGATAACTCTCCGCCTTCAAAGGAGAGAAGACAGTCTCCTCAAGATTTCCACCGGATAGATGCCGCCTCGAGCTGTATAATGTGCGCTGCATGCTGCTCTGACTGCAATAGCTGGGCTGCGGATGAAAATTTCTTGGGTCCTGCTGCGCTTGCAAAGGCGCAAAGGTTCGTAGACGATTCAAGGGATTCGGCGTCGCTAAAAAGGGTTAAGGATTTAAGCCGGACAACCGGGATATGGGACTGCACACACTGCGGTGAATGTGTCGAGAGATGTCCCACAGATGCAAAGCCGATGGACAGAATAATAAGCATGAGGACTACCGCCTTAAAGATGGGCATAGTAAATAATAACGGCGCAAGGCACGCAAAGGCATTTGTCGAATCCGTCCGGAGCAGCGGAAGACTCAACGAGAATATGCTTCCTGTAAAATCGGTGGGTATATTCAATATTTTAGGGCTTTTGAGCCTTATCCCTGTGGGTATAAGGATGTTTTTAAGAGGGAAAAATCCTCCGCTCATTCATAAGCATATAGACGAGATGGATGATGTGAAGAGGATATTTAAGAGGTTTCAAAAATAATAAATTCGGAAGAACCCTTTTTTTCGCTTCCGTTATTTTTTCTTTTGCCCAATTTTAAAAGGATTAAAGGAACAAAAGAAAAAATAAAAAGTCGCTCAAAAAAAGATTCTTCCGAAAATTTTAATATTCATGAAATACGCATTTTATACGGGATGTGTTGCAAAGGGAGCAGGGAGGGAGCTCTACAGTTCTTCCGTAGCAGTTGCGAAGAGGCTCGGCATAGAATTGCATGAACTTACGAATGCCTCATGCTGCGGGGCGGGTGTAATCTCCGAAGAAGACCCCATGCTCAGCGATACGCTGAATGCCAGAACATTCGCAATCGCAGAGGAATTGAATCTCGATATCCTTAATATATGCGGGACATGCCAGGGGGTAATGACGAAGGCGCAGAGAAATATAGATGTAGATGCAAAGAAAAAGGATAAGATAAACGAGACTCTTAAAGAGGGCGGACATCAGTATAAAGGCAAGGTTAAAATAAAACATCTGCTCAATATCATTATTGAAGATTACGGTCTCGAAAAATTAAAAAAATTGGTTTCTAAGCCTTTAAAGGGATTAAAGGTCGCTCCATTTTATGGCTGCTATATGTTAAGGCCTTCCATATACTCTAACTTTTCGTCCCCTGACAGGACAACATTTCTGGAAGACCTGATTACAGCCCTTGGCGGCGAGCCGGTTGATTATGAAGGGAGACTAAAATGCTGCGGTTTCCCGATAATAATGATGAATAAAAAGAACTCCCTCACCCTTTCAGGCATAAGCCTCAAAGAGGCAAAGGAGAAAGGGGCGGACTGTGTCGTTACGCCTTGCCCGCTCTGCCATCTAAATTTCGATCCATACCAGCCTGATATTGATAAAATCATGCAGACCAATTTAAACCTGCCGATTCTGCATCTCCCACAACTAATAGGCATTGCCATCGGAATAGACAGCAAAGAGCTTGGGTTGAAAAAACATATCGTCTCTACAGAAAAGATTTTTTAACTGCATTATTTGGGTTAAGCCATTGGAGTAAGATTATGATTTTACATGTTGAAGAAGCAAAATACCTCCACGATTATGTAATATGGCTTCGTTTCAACGATGGCATCGAAGGAGAGATTGACCTTGAGAATGAATTAGAAGGAGAAGTCTTCGGTCCCTTAAGAGACAAAGAATTATTCAAATCATTCAAGGTCGATCCTGTTTTAGAAACCATTGTTTGGGAAAACGGAGTCGATTTGTCTCCTGAATTTTTACACGACAATATCAGAATTCCTGCTTAACCAATCAATGAAGCGGACTTAAAAGCTGCACTTTTTAGCCGCTCATTTCTATCGCCGTTATGCTCTCCAAAGTCTTGAGCAGCGCCATATACGGGATCGAGGCTTATATTGTGGATGTCGAGGTTGACCTTTCTCCCGGTCTTTTCGCCTTTTCCACTGTCGGGCTCCCTGATACAGCCGTTAAAGAGAGCAGGGACAGGGTAATGGCTGCAATCAAAAATACAGGCTTCGACTTCCCGCAGAAAAGGGTTACGGTAAATCTTGCGCCTGCCGATGTGAAAAAAGAAGGCTCTTCATTTGACCTGCCAATAGCGGTTGGAATTCTTAATGCCGGCGGATTTATTAAGCCTGATAGAATTAAAGAATTTATAATCCTCGGCGAACTGTCCCTTGACGGCAGGATAAAGCCTATCAAAGGCGCCCTTCCTATAGCAATATCTGCAAAGGCAAATAACATAAATTCAATAATCCTTCCATCCGAGAATGCAAAAGAGGCAGCGGTTGTAGAAAGTATAGATGTCTATTCTCTTGAAAACCTGCCGCAGGTTGTGGAATTTTTAAACGGCAATCTGCAAATATCTCCAATAACGATTGATATTGAAAAGGTTTTTGAAGATTATTCTAACTATGATGCGGATTTTTCCGAAGTAAAAGGGCAGTATCATGTAAAGAGGTCATTGGAGGTGGCTGCTGCAGGCGGACATAATATAATAATGATAGGTCCTCCAGGCGCAGGCAAATCAATGCTCGCAAAGAGAATCTCTACTATCCTCCCCAATATGGGCATTGACGAATCCATAGAGACAACGAAGATTCACAGCATAATGGGAATGATAACGGACGGCAAGCCGCTTGTTGCAACCCGCCCATTTCGTTCTCCCCATCATACTATATCGGATGCAGGACTGATAGGCGGCGGGCATTTTCCTATGCCCGGAGAGGTTTCGCTGTCTAATAATGGCGTGTTATTCCTCGACGAATTGCCTGAATTCAGAAGAAATGTGCTTGAGGTTTTAAGACAGCCTCTCGAAGACGGCAGGGTAACTATCTCGAGGGCATCGGGCTCTATTACATTTCCTGCCAATTTTATGCTTGTCGCTGCAATGAACCCCTGCCCCTGTGGAAATAAAGGGTCTCAAAAGGAATGTGCCTGCACGCCTCTGCAGACGAGAAAATATCTATCCAGAATATCGGGTCCCCTAATGGACAGGATAGATATTCACATAGAAGTCCCTACCCTTAAATTTAGGGAGCTTTCCGATGATGCAGGAGGCGAAAAATCCGAGGTTATAAGAGAAAGGGTAAAAAAGGCAAGGGATGTCCAGATTGAGAGATTTAATCGTTCGACAGGCTCACGACGCAAGGAGAAGATTTTTTGCAATGCCCAAATGTCTGCAAAACAGATAAAGAAATTTTGCCAGATTGACGGCGATTCAAAGAGCCTGCTGGAGTCTGCAATGAACAAGATGGGACTCTCTGCAAGGGCTTACGACAGGATACTAAAGGTATCGAGGACTATTGCCGATTTATCAGGTATGGAGAATATAAAACCGGAGCATATATCGGAGGCTATACAATACAGAAGTCTGGATAGGGAGAGATTGATTTGACAGGCTCGATAAAAGGGATTATATTAAAATTAATCCGAATAAATCTGAAAAGGTTGCATAGCGAAGAAACTTTCCTCTCACTTCCGTTAATTTTTCCCCGCACATAATTTATGTGCGGGGTCGTTCTATGAAAGTTTCTTCGCTTGTAAAATTTTCTTGCCATTTTATAAATTACTAAAAGAGGTGCTTTATGCTTAGCGCTATAAGCTCTGCCCTTTCGGGCATAAGAGCATTTATAAAAAAGACTCAGGTAACATCGAATAATTTATCGAATGTCCTCACCGACGATTTCAAAAAGAGCCGAGTAACGATGCAAGAGGGGAAGTCCGGGGGGGTGGATGCGACAATCGAGAAGGTGAATACACCCGGTTATCCTGTTGCGCCGGAACCCGGCATTACGGCAAAGGAGAGTTCGAATGTAGATATCGCCGAGGAGATGACGAATCTAATCCTTGCCGAAAAGGGATATAAGGCAAATATTAAGACTATTAAGGCAGAGGATGAAAATTTAGGGACAATTCTTAACATGAAGGCATGACCCTTTCTTAATAAATTATCTCCCTTCCTGAATAAAAAACAATTGATTTGTTTTTTTATCTATGTTAAAAAAATATTCAGCCCTGAATTTAAGGGCATGTAAAAGGAGACGCCCTATATGACAAAATTGGATATTATAAATAAGGTTATCGAAGAGATGAGTCTGCAAAAACCAAAGGCAGAGGAGGCAGTAGAAACGATTATTGACAAAATTAAAGAAACTCTTAGCAAGGGTGAGCCGGTAATTTTAAGACGGTTCGGTTCTTTCTCTGTGCGGGATAAAAATCCAAGGGTTGGAAGAAATCCAAAAACAGGAGAAGAGGCGGAAATAACGGCCCGCAGGGTGGTAAGGTTTAAATCGGGAAAGCATTTCAGAGACGCAGCAAATAAATGACCCCAAAATCCCGCACATAAATCATGCGCGGGGCTTCACACAGCTTCAAAACCCCATATTTAATTGATACCTGTCTAAAATTTTGTTATATTTACCCTGTCCGGAACATTTTTTTTCACCGCAAAGACGCAAAGAACGCAGAGGGAAATTAACAGGGATGCACAGGATATTCAGGATTTTTATTTATCTTATCCTGTCCATCCCATATATCACTGTTTAAATCTTTTTGATTTCTTTTATTGCGACCTTTGCGCCTCTGAGGTGAAATTAAGTTTTTATTTTTTATAAGGAGATTTATGAAATACGAGCCTGTAATCGGTTTAGAGGTGCATGTCCAGCTTAATACAAAATCAAAGATGTTCTGCTCATGCAGCACGGAGTTTGGCGCAGAGCCGAACAAAAACACCTGCCCTATATGCCTCGGCATGCCGGGTGTTTTGCCTGTGATAAACAGAGAGGCGGTGAATCTTACCATAAAGACCGCCCTTGCCATGAACTGCAATATTGTTTCTTTCAATAGGTTTGCAAGGAAAAATTATTTTTACCCTGATTTACCAAAGGGTTATCAGATTTCACAATACGAGCTTCCCCTTGCAAAGGGCGGTAATATTGAAATAGTTATTAACGGAGATGTAAAAAGGATTGGCTTAACCAGAATCCATATAGAAGAGGATGCGGGGAAATTGATACACGGCGAGAATCTTGGCGATAGAGATTCGAGCTATGTTGACATAAACAGGGCCGGCGTTCCTCTAATGGAGATTGTAAGCGAGCCTGATATTCGCTCTCCTGAAGAGGCAAAGGAGTATAT
>CAYMMR010000059.1:0-11660 GCA_964391545.1 uncultured Nitrospinota bacterium
ATTAAAAAGAGTGTAATAATTAAAGGAGAATATTTTTTGTTCATCTACTTTAGTTCACACTGAAAAATGACTTTTTTGAACGACTTTTTATTTTTTCTTTTGTTCCTTAAAAATATTTTCGAATAAATAGAAGCAAAAGGAAAAATAACGGAAGTGAAAAAAAGGTCATTTTTCACTATCAATTACTTTAGATTGCCAATACACCTGCTGCAAGCCATCGGATGCTCATTATTTTGACCAACGGTCTCGCTGTAGTTCCAGCATCTCTCGCATTTTTTGCCCGATGCCTGACTTATTGTTACGAACAGCCCCTCTATTTCATCGCTCTTTAAGGCTGAAGGCTGAAGCCTGTCCTGATCGAAGCCTGCCCTGAGCGAAGTCGAAGGGTCGAAGGAACTGATGGCTGAATCAGGGAGAATATCTACGGATGATACGATGAAGATACTATTTAGCTCTCCTTTATATTCCTCTAAAAACGATTTTAGCCCGGGGGGACAGAATAAGCTCACCCTTGCATCGAGCGAATGTCCTATCAGTTTATCCTTTCGTGCAATTTCCAATGCCTTTAATATCTCGCTTCTTAAAATAAGGATTTTTTCCCATTTATCCGACAGGTTATTGTCGAGCCGCTCCTTTTGGACATCGGGAAATCGGGAGAGATGAACGCTCCTCTCTTTTTCATTGCCTGGTATGAATCCCCATATCTCCTCTGCGGTAAAAGATATAACCGGCGACATCAGCTTTACCATTGCCGTTAAAATCTCATAGATTGCAGTCTGCGCAGACCTCCTGCCGACCGAATCAGCCTTAAATGTATAAAGCCTGTCCTTTATGATGTCGAGATAAAATGAGCTTAAATCTACAGCGCAAAAATTATGAAAGGCGTGAAAGAATACATGATATTCATGTCCATGGTATGCCTTTCTTATCTGCCCGATTAGTCCCTGAAGCCTGTGAAGGATGAACCTGTCCAACTCGAGCATATCTTTGTAGTCGAGCCTGTTCTTTAAAGGGTCGAAGTCGTAGAGATTGCCGAGTATATACCTGAATGTATTTCTTACCTTGCGGTATGCCTCGGACAGCCTTTTTAAAATCTCATCGGACAGCCTTATATCCTCTCTGTAGTTTTCGGAGGATACCCAGAGCCTCAAAACCTCTGCGCCGTATTTGTCAATAACCTCCTGCGGCGCTATTACATTGCCGAGTGATTTTGACATCTTTCTGCCCTGCCCGTCAACTACATATCCGTGGGTTAGAACCGATTTATATGGCGCACGGTTTTTAATAGATACCGATGTGAGAAGCGAGCTGTGAAACCATCCCCTATGCTGATCAGAGCCTTCGAGGTAAAGGTCTGAGGGGAAAGAGAGGTTGCTGCTATTTTCTACCACTGTATAGCTTACACCCGAATCGAACCACACATCGAGGATGTCCATTTCTTTCTCAAAATCACTACTGCCGCACTTATGGCATTTTATATCAGATGGTATTAAATCCTTTACATCCTTTTCAAACCATACATCGGCACCCTCTTTCTCCATGAGGCTGGCAGCATGGTCGCATATTGTTTTCGAGAATATTGTCTCCTTGCACTTTTTGCAGTAGACTACGGTTATAGGCACACCCCATGACCTCTGCCTCGATATGCACCAGTCAGGGCGGTTTTCGACCATCTGGTATATCCTCTCCTGTCCCCATGAAGGTATCCATTTAACCTTTTTTATTTCATCGAGAGCCTTTTTACGCAGGTCGTTCTTTTCCATGGATATAAACCACTGCGGGGTTGCCCTGAAAATCACTGGATTTTTGCATCTCCAGCAGTGAGGATATGAATGGCTTATCTTTTCCTCCTTTAATAAATACCCATCCTCTTTGAGCATATCGTTGATAGCCTTATTTGCATCCCATACCTTCATGCCTCCGAAATATGGAAGCTCTGCTATGAATCTGCCTTCATTATCTACAGGATTGTAAATATCGAGTCCGTATTTAAGCCCCATCTCATAGTCTTCCTGACCATGCCCCGGCGCCGTATGGACGAGACCCGTTCCCTGTTCGAGAGTTACATGGTTGCCTAATATCAAAGGGGATTCCCTGTCCATAAAAGGATGCTCTGCCTTTAAACCCTCTAACTCCGAGCCTTCAAATGTATCAATAATCTCATAATCTACAAGACCGAATTTGTCCATCGCAGCTTCCATCAGGTCAATCGCCATGATAAGGACCTCTTCGCCCGTATCCGCAGCCCCGTATTTATAGGCAGGATTTAAGGCAATGGCAAGGTTTGCAGGGAGTGTCCACGGCGTTGTAGTCCATATTACAACAGATGTATCCTTCTGCTCCAGAGAGGAAAATTTATCTCTGCCGTTTATCTTTAAGGGAAATTTTACATATATTGACGGCGATTCGTGGTCTTCGTATTCAACCTCTGCTTCAGCCAATGCAGTCTTGCATGTAGGACACCAGTGTATCGGCTTTAAGCCCTTATATACCCCGCCGTTCTCCATAATTTTTCCAAGCTCCCTGACGATGGCTGCCTCGTAGGAATAATTCATCGTGAGATATGGATTCTCCCATTCGCCAAGTATGCCGAGCCTCTTAAACTCCTCCCTCTGAATCTTAAAATACTTATCCGCATACTGGCGGCAGAGCTTTCTTATCCGATGCTTCTCCATGGTCTTCTTTTTTTGACCGAGCTCTTTATCAACCTGATGCTCTATGGGGAGTCCGTGGCAATCCCATCCCGGAATATAAGGCGCATCATATCCCTCCATAGTTTTTATCTTTATGATAATGTCTTTTAATATCTTATTTAAGGCATGTCCCTGATGTATATGCCCGTTTGCATAAGGGGGACCGTCATGCAAGGTATACTTTGGCTTACCTTTGCGGGATTCTCGTATCTTTTTGTATAAATCCATCTCCTCCCATTTTTTTAAGATTTCAGGCTCTTTATGGGACAGATTCGCCTTCATAGGAAAATCGGTCTGCGGCAGGTTTAAAGTTGTTTTGTAGTCCATAAAAATATTTTATTTAACAAATACTACCATATCGAGACCTTTAAAATGCACATCCCCTGTTACTACAGTGCAATTGTTTTCCAATGCAGTAGCATAAACAATTGCATCTGCCATTGGCAAGGCATATTTTAAGCTGACATCGGCAGCTAAAAGGGCAATACTTTCGTTTAAAGAGATAACTGTAGTTTTGTTTATTAAAGATACCACAAGCAAGGCATCTTCCTCTGTCCGCTCTTTCTTTACCTTTTTATAGACCTCGTAAAGCACAATTGAAGGTGTAATGATTTTTGCAGGGTCCTTGAAATATTTTGAGCAGTGCGAAGCAAGAAGGGCATCCGTAAAAAATTCAATCCAAACAGATGAATCTATTAAGAACATTACCTTTCCTTATCCTCTCGTATATCCTTTATATCCATCCCTTTTAAAAAGCCCTTGAATGCGTGCAAAGGTTTTTCGGGAATAAGATGGACAACCCCGCCCTTTACAACAACAACCATTTTCTGTCCGCTTTTTAGATGGAGTATCTCCCTTACATCCTTTGGTATGACTACCTGATACTTTGGCGATATCGTCGTCGTAGACATTTGTCCCCCCTTTTTCCTATCGATAAAATAATTGTAAAACAAATGACGAATGCTGTCAAGGAAGTGTTCTTATGCGCTCTTATGCTTCCTCAAATAATCCAACAAACCGTTAGGTTTTTTAAAAATTATTGCGATTCTTTATACCCTCTGCTATTATTCATCTTATGAAACTTATAGTCGAGTCGTCGAAACTTAAAGGAGAGGTTGAGATACCTGCGTCAAAGTCCCATACAATAAGGGCTGTTTTTATTGCCTCTCTTGCGGATGGAATTTCCGAAATCATAAATCCATTGGAATCTGCAGATGGTCTTTCTTCTGTTGAGGCATGCAGATGTCTTGGCTCTAATATCGAGATGTTTAAGGATAGATGGATTGTTCATGGCACAGGCGGTGAAATAACTCCCGTTAAAAAAATCATCGATGTGGGGAATTCAGGGACTACAGCAAGATTCTGCACAGGGTCGGCATCTTTAGGAATAGAGATGGTAACAATTACAGGAGATGACCAGACAAGGAAAAGACCCATGCAGTCTTTGATTGATGCCTTGAACAATCTTGGGGCAGATATAAAGTCTGTAGAAGGCAATGGCAGACTCCCAATAACAGTAAAGGGAAGAATAAGGGGCGGTAAGACAGAGGTCAGCGGCATGACATCTCAGTTTATATCGAGCCTTCTCATAAACTGTCCATTATCCGACGGCGATTCGGAGATTTATGTAAAAGGTCTTAATGAAAAACCTTATGCGGGCATAACATTATGGTGGCTGGATAAGCAGGGAATTAAATATCGAGAGGAAAATCTCGAAAGGTTTTTTATAAAGGGCAATCAATCTTACAAACCCTTTAAAGATAGAGTTCCTGCCGATTTCTCGTCTGCCACATTCTTCCTCTGTGCAGGTGCAATAACTAAATCGGAGATTGTGCTGAAGGGTCTCGATATGAACGATACGCAGGGAGATAAAAAAATCATTTCTATATTAAAAGAGATGGGGGCGAATATAGAGATTACAAAAGAAGGGATTATGGTAAAGGGCGGAAAATTGAAGGGTATGGAGATAGATATGAACGATACGCCCGATGCCTTGCCTGCTATGGCCGTAGCCGGGTGTATTGCAGAGGGAAAGACAGTCTTGAGAAATGTCCCGCAGGCAAGGATTAAAGAGACTGACAGGATTTCGGTGATGAGGGAGGAGCTTTCAAAAATGGGGGCTGATATTGAGGAATTGCCAGATGGTCTTATCATAAAAGAAAGCAAGCTTAAAGGTGCAAATGTGAGCGGTCATGGAGACCATCGTGTGGTTATGAGTCTTGCAGTGGCAGGACTCGCTGCAAAAGGAATTACGGAGATAGATACAGCCGAGGCAATGAATATCACTTTCCCGAATTTTGTAGATTTGATGAAAAATTCAGGCGCTGAGATGAGATTAAAGGGTTGAAAGGATCCCTTATGTTATTTTTTCTTTTGTTCTATTATTTGAATGTAACATTATGGAACAAAAGAAAAAATAAAAAATCGTTCAAAAAAGTCATTTTTCAGTATAAATTAGCAGTTAAACACGCTTTTTGGCTCAGGGATTTGACACATATCTGCAAAGGTAATAGACCATGAAAGAGACACTGCTTTTCCAGAAACAAGTTAAGTTATCCGTTTTGATAATTGGGATACAACACCAGGAGATAAATGCCATTTCTTCGGTTGTTCAAAAAATGGGGTTCCAGCCTGTCGTTTGCAAAGATATGAAAGCCGCGCGGCAAGAGATAGAGGCGCAGGCGTTTCCTTTAATCTTTTGCGATATTTTCTTCGAGGGGATGGGTGGATTCGAGCTGCAGGACTTATTAACCGAAAGGTATCCTATTACGCAGTTTGTGATGATGGCCGAATTCGACCATGTAAAAACAGCCAGAGCAGCCAACCGTCTTGGGGCAACGGAGCTTTTGTTCAAACCCATCGATAAGGAGGAAGTTGAATCGCATATTTTAAGGAGCATGTCCCTCTATTATTCGCGAAAAAGGGACGAGCTCTATATGCAGGAGCTTCAGGACAGCGTGCGCCAGCATACAAGGGAGATCGAGTCTATCAATCATATCAGCCTTGCCCTTAACCAGATTCGCGACCTCGACACGCTCCTGAATCTTATTCTGGAGGAAATCGTCAATTTAACCACGGCAGATGCCGGAACTATTTATATCGTCGAGGGTCCAAAAAATATATATCCAAACCCGGAATTGGAAAGGGATTTTTCCCGATGGACGCTAAAATTCAGAAGCGCTGTAAACCGCTCGCGGGAAGCGGATTTTAAAAATTTCTCCATACCCATTTCGGAAAAATCAATGGCCGGTTACTGCGCCATGCAGGGGAGGATTATCAATGTAGAGGATACCTATGCCATTCCCAAATCCCTGCCTTTTAAATTTAATCGCTCTTTCGACAACAAGATTAACTATCAAACCCGCTCCGTTCTTGCTATTCCATTGAAAAATTACATTGACGAGGTTATCGGTGTGGTGCAGGTGATAAACCGCAAGCATCGGTCGGAGGACCGCCTTACCGATGAAAAGAGCTTTAATTTGCTGGTTACATCGTTTGATAAAGAGCAGGAAAAAATCGTTCGATTATTCAGCGCCCATGCAGGAATTGCCCTTTATAACACAAAAATCCTTAACGAGCTTCAGTTTACCTCGACGAAATTATCACAGCGCACCGAAGAAATTCTCGATACACAGGAGGTTACATTTATTGCCCTGGCAAAACTGGCAGAGTCGCGCGATCCCGAGACAGGGCAGCATCTGGAGAGGATTCAGCATTATACCAAAACCCTGGCAGAGTCCCTCAAAAATATTAGGCCATTTTCCGCCGAGATAGACGATTATTTTGTCTCGACCATCTTTAAGTCGAGCCCGCTCCACGATATAGGGAAAGTGGGGATACCGGATCATGTCCTTCTTAAGCCGGGCAAGCTGACCGAGGAAGAGTTCGAGAAGATGAAAAAGCATACCATTATCGGCGGAGATGCAATATTGAAATCCGAAAAAAAGCTGAAAGGCGAATCATTTTTGAAAATGGGGAAGGAGATTGCATATTATCATCATGAAAAATGGGACGGGACAGGGTATCCATTCAATCTTGCTGGGGGCAAAATTCCTCTTTCCGCCCGAATTATGGCGCTGGCGGATGTTTTCGATGCCTTGACATCCAAACGAGTTTACAAGGATGCCTTTGACCCTGATTTGGCTAAGAAGATAATATTGGAGGAAGATGGGCGGCATTTTGACCCTTCGATAGTCCAGGCATTTAGAGACTGCTGGAAAATATTCATGGAAATCAGCGAAGCATTTAAAGATAACAAACACCGATAATATATAAGGAATTACGCATCCCAAATTTGCTGCATTTCAGCATCAACCCTGATATAAAGGTGTAAATATGCGCCGAAGCGAAAAGGAGATAAAAGACAAGGCAGTCATTATAGATGTGCTTAACACCTGCCATATTGGAAGGCTTGGAACTATTGGCAAAGACGGCTATCCAATGGTGAAGCCGTTGAATTTTGCATATCTTTACGGAAAAATATATTTTCATACCGCACAGGAAGGGGAGAAGATTGAGGATATTAAAAGGGATGGCAGGGTATGTTTTGAGGTTGATTTGCCCATAGCCTATATAAAGGCTAAAAATAATCCCTGTCAGGCGGACTATCTTTACAGGAGTGTGATTATAAAAGGAAGTGCAAAGATTATCGAAGACAGAGAGGAAAAACTCTTTGCGCTCGATTGCCTTATGAAAAAACACCAGACTGATGGCGGATATGGAGAGTATACGGAAGATAAACTGAAAAATGTCGGCATTGTGCGGATTGACATCGAGGAGATGACAGGAAAAGAGGATTTGAGGGATGGAGGCATAAAGGAGATGGTTTTAAAGGCATTAAAAGAAAAAATCCCTCTGCCGATTACGATCGAAAGGAGATAATAATATGCCGCTTATAAGACTTGAAATTTTTGAAGGACGTCCTGAAGAGATGAAAAAGGAGCTTATTAAAAGGGTGTCTGAAGCTGCTGCCGATGTGTTAAAAATACCAATAGAGCATGTTCAGTGTATTTTAACCGAAGTGCCACGAAGACACTGGGCAAGGGGCGGTGTTCCTTATTCCGAAAAGAAGCTTGAAGGAGAAGGGTATAAATTTACAAGATAATTGACGACAGGCAATTGTAGATGTAAAATCTGATAATCATATTTTACATAATAGGAGGGTTTATGGAAAAAACAGTCAGTGCGACACAGGTTGTAAGGAAATTCTCAGAGATATTAAATTCAATAAAGTATAGAGGCGACCGTTATACAATCATGAGGGGCAGGAAGCCTGTAGCCTCTATCTCTCCTGTAGATACACATCTCAAGGAAAGAATCTTAAGTGAGTTAAGAGGTTTGATAAAAAAGCTTCCCCATCTTGGACATTGATGGAAAATATTATGACAGGGATAAATAATAGATAGAAATTTTTCTTCATCTTCTCACTTCTTACCATTTAAGAATGCAAACTGCTTTTTAAAAAATTGGGGTATCTGGAAAGGGAGGAGTGGAACATATTGTATTAAAAAACTATTCTATTCAATATCGCTTTCTCTTTTTACCCCATAAAACCCTGACATCGTAATCAGTAAATAGTTGGTCATTGGTAATTATAGGAATCTTCTCTATACTGGACTGTGCCACGAGTATCCGATCAAAAGAGTCTCTATGATGATCCGGTAGGTTATAAACATGGAGGGCGTGAATTAATTGTATAGGCACCTGATATATTATTGGCACTCATTTGATCAGGAATAAATTTTTCAGGATTATCCGGAAGTTTCAATCTGCCTATTTTTGTTTTAATCGCTATTTCCCAGCAGCTTGCCGAACTCAAAAACAGGTCATTCCCTTCATCTGCTATGAAATCCCGTATATATGGAGTTAATCTTGCATCGTCCATAACCCACCATAAGAACACATGGGTATCCAGGAGCGCCCTCATTTTTCAAATTCCTTTAAAATGTCTTCTGGCAATGGCTTCATGAAAGCTTGAGTCATGATAATTTTCCCCTTTGCACTGCCGGGCTGTCTTTTGCCTGATGTGGTGGGTATCGGGCTAACACGAGCTATAGGTTTTCCTGCCTTTGCAATCAAAACATCCTCTCCACTTTCTACACGCTTAAGTATTGCCGATAGATGTGTTTTTGCCTCATGTATGTTTACAGTGTGCATATTGATAACCTCCTTAAATTTATAATACGGTAGACTAATAGGTTAGTCAAGTATTTGTATAAGCCACAGAAATCCGATTATAGAGATTTTTAGCCTTTTTAAATATCCCTATAATAATAGAAATGAGATTATGGTATAATTTCAGATATATTTTCAAATCAAAGCAAAGGGAAGGTGCTGTAGTGATGGTTTTAGATAAGAAGGGATGATATAATCCTCCTTAATAAAGGGGGTTAGGGGGTTATTATGAAAATCTACATTGATGGAAAATATTATGACAAGGCCGATGCAAGGGTTTCTGTCTTTGACCACGGGCTTCTTTATGGCGATGGGGTTTTTGAAGGGATAAGGATTTACAATGGCAAGATATTCAAGATTAAGGAGCATATTGATAGAATCTACGAATCTGCAAAGGCTATACTCCTTGAAATCCCGATAACAAAAGATGAAATGAAATCTGCTGTGCTGGATGCTGTGAAAGTGAATGAAAGGAAAGATGGATATATCCGCCTTGTTGTAACAAGAGGGGAGGGGAGTCTTGGACTTGACCCTTCCTCATGTAAAAAGGCAACAGTTATTATAATTGTAAGCGACATACAGCTTTACCCAAAGGAATATTACGAAAAGGGAATAGCTCTTGTAACAGTTACATCAAGGCGTATTCCTTCTGAGTGTCTTGACCCTCGTATAAAAACTCTGAATTATCTCAATAACATCATGGCGAAGCTTGAGGCAAAACAGTCTGGATGTCTTGAGGCTGTCATGCTCAATCATCAGGGTTTCGTGGCTGAATGTACCGCTGATAATATTTTCATTGTCAAACATGAGAAGCTCTTAACCCCATCAGCATATCACGGTGCATTGGAAGGTATTACGAGACAGACAGTTATGGAGATAGCAGAAAAACTAAGTATTAAGAGTGAAGAGACAACCCTTGCCCCTTATGACCTCTACACAGCAGATGAATGCTTTCTCACTGGCACAGGTGCAGAGATAGTGCCTGTGGTAAAGATTGACGGAAGGGTAATTGGTAGCGGAGTGCCGGGAAAGATAACAAAGATGCTGGTGGAGCATTTCAGGAAGTATGTTATGTCTTGATGGTGATGGAAAAATGAACTATCGAATGGAAAGAGGACATGCAATATAAAAAGATATTGAAGCAATTAAAAGACATGGCTAATCCTGAAGCAGTAGCCGGGATGGCGAGGTTTGGGATTAATCCTGAGAACACTTATGGTATATCCATACCAAATTTAAGAAGGATGGCTAAAGAGATAGGGAAAGACCATCGGCTTGCACAACAGTTATGGAATTCAGGTATCCATGAGGCTCGGATACTTGGAGGTATGATTGATGAACCGGAAAAAGTAACCAAAGAACAGATGGAGAGGTGGGTAAAGGGTTTTGATTCATGGGATGTGTGCGATCAAGTCTGCATGAATCTTTTTGAGAAGACAGAATTTGCATATAAGAAGGCAGTTGAATGGAGTAAGAGAAAAGAAGAATTTGTTAAAAGGGCAGGTTTTGTCATGATGGCACGTCTTGCCGTCAGTGACAAAAAAGCAGAGGATGAAAAGTTCTTGAAATTTTTTCCTCTGATAAAAAGAGAGTCCACTGACAATAGAAACTTTGTAAAAAAGGCTGTAAATTGGGCATTGAGGCAGATAGGAAAACGGAATTTAAATTTAAAAAGTGCGGCAATAAAAACAGCAGAGGAGATTCAGAAAATAGATTCAAAGTCTGCAAAATGGATAGCCTCCGATACAATAAAGGAATTGACAGGTAAACGATTCACTGTTAAAAAATGAATAGTGCAAATGAAGATTTGATTAACTGATGTCTATTGACCTAACTGGAGAGTAAAATCCTTGTGCAATCATGTGACTTAATATTCCATTCGCTTTTTTTTGGATCAATAATTCTTTTTCTTACAGCCTTTATTAGAATACCGACAGTTCCAGTCAGTTTTACACCAAGAATGGATGCCTCTCTTCTTGCTGTTTTATCATCGCAGGCAAAAATAAAACCCCTTACCTTTGCCATAGCAATACTTGAAGCCTCGCCAAAACCTAGCGATACAGAAAGTGTTTCAAAAATAGTTTTTTCTTCGGTGGCTTCTAATACTATTTCTTTAATCCATCCGTCTCTGATTGCCTCTTTTATCTTGGAAAGTTCTCTGTAACCTTTAATGATTCCTTTAAGATTTTCTGCCGCCACAAAGTCTGTAATGTAAGAGTGGTTTGGATAGAGTTTTTTAATAAGATTCAGGGAGTTTGATAGGGCAAAATTACTCAATACACAATTATCAAATATAATCTCAGACATTCACCACATCCTGAATAATATCTTCCCTCTCCTGTGTTTTAATCGGGATACCATGCTCTTTCAGATATAGCCTCAAACTTATTATATCAATCCCGAAAATCTCCGAGAGCTTACCAATACTGATAAAACCTTCTTTATAGGATTCAAGAGCTGTCTGTCTTCGGTGTTCAATTTCATTCTTTTTTTTATAGGTAGCATCCAATGCCTCTCTGACAAGCTCATCGAGAGTCCTGCCCTCTTTTTTGGTGTACGCCTTTAATACTTTATGCTGCTCATCAGTAAGCATAATATTTGTCCTTTTCATTTTTCCACCCCTTTTATATGTGTAGGATTATGTGTATAATATCATTGTTTTTATGGATAATCAATATCTGATGGGTTAAAGAGTATGTCCCTAAAATAGCGATTGACTCATAAAAAAGTATAAAACCTGTTCTAGCCCAGGCACATCGTGACCCCCTATTTAAGATAAAAGGATTAAGGAAA
>CAYMMR010000060.1:0-11620 GCA_964391545.1 uncultured Nitrospinota bacterium
GCGCAAGATATTCGCCCCGCTGATTCGTAAGAAAGGTAATACCCATCTTAGCGGCGCTTATTTTTTGTATCTGCTCTATGATATAGCTGCCGTAGAGATTGATTATGATTATGCCCCGCTTTATATGCTCCCCGTCGAATACGGGCGTTGCGATTCTGACCACAGGTTTTAGAGGTATCTCGATTTTGCCCCACTCTATATTAAAATCCAGAGGCGATACATAACA
This sequence comes from uncultured Nitrospinota bacterium, assembly GCA_964391545.1. Taxonomy (GTDB): domain Bacteria; phylum Nitrospinota; class Nitrospinia; order UBA9942; family UBA9942; genus JACQEW01. The sequence continues at coordinate 227 of CAYMMR010000060.1, forward strand.
CTCCCCTTCCGGATATTTGACGGAATCCGTAAAATAGTATCTGTCGCTCTTATTCTGAAGCCTCTCCTGCTGCACTACATACGATTTTTTTCCATCCGAATCTACCCTTACCATCTCCATGCCCTTTTCATCTATATACCTTATCTGGTAATAAAAAGGATGAGCCATGGAGAAATTAAGGAAATGCTCTTCCACTTTCTTTCTCGTGGCATTATTAATCCCTCTCTCGAACATCTCGGATAATATGGCAGAGCGGCTCAGATATAGGACATGGCTGTGGACATTCTGCAGGAATCTCTCTATATCGTTGCCCTTTGACGATACTTCATATTCGAGCCGGTTAAGGGTAATATCTGCGAGGGAGCTTACCGAATAATAGACGCCGTATAGACCGGCAATAGAGAGGGGGAGGACTGCCAGCAGCAGAAATGCGGTAATCAGCCTTATCCTGATACCGTAAAACCTCTTTTTATTTTTCATAAATTAAGCAATGAGCAACGAGCAATGGGCAATGAGTTTTATTTACTCGTTGCTCATCACTCATTGCTCATTGCTTTTTTTACCTCACCATAGAATATACCGTCTTACCGCTTTTCCATATATCTACCTCGCAATCCTTAAAGGGAAAATGATATTTTTTATTATCCTCCATTTCATATTTAATATTCGCCGTATCCATAACATACAGGGAGATTCTCTTATCGCCTTTATTGTAAAGGAGATATGCCACATCGTTTCTGCCAAGCTTGCACCTTCTCCCGCCGATCAGCTTCAATCCCGCGTCTTCGATTGACGGAAAAGAAACAGGGAAGCTCAATTTGTCTTTAAACCAGAGACCGACATCCTTCACTTCATTCGCATTAAACATCATAGGCAGATTTTCCATATGGCTCTCCACAGACAGTCTTCCAACTTCTTCTATGCTTTTAAAATATTTCAGATTAAAAGATATAAACAACAGCGCTGCTGCTGCCATAGCCAGTGCAGGGGCGGCAGCCTTCCAGAGAATAGATGCTTTTCTTTTCAGTCCAGATGCGGATCCCTGCTTAAAACATGCAGGGACAAGTTTAATATTCAATTCTATCTTCTGAAGGAGGGCTTCGGGAACTTCTCTCATAGATAAATCCATTTTAATCTTATCCTCAAGAACAAGGTCTATCCTATCCAGCGCAGCACATTCTGGACAGGAGGCTGCATGGCTGGACGCCTCCGATGCAGCCGCTTCATCATCCGACTCCCCTCTTTTTTTGAGCCAATTTTTATATTCCTGACAGTTCATAATAATAAAGTATCGAAGTGTCATAGTGTCAAAGTTTTTTCAACTCTGACACTTCGATACTCTGATACTTTGACACTTTTATTCTATATTTTATAATTTCCTCTTAATTTTTAATTCTATAACCTTATCGCTCTGCCCTTTTGCTGCATTTTTCAGCAAAAGATTTTTTACAAAATCCCTCCCCCTTGAAATGCGGGACATAACCGTGCCGATGGGTATATTCAAAACATCCGCAATCTCTTTATAAGAGCGGTTGTCCATATAGAACAGGAGAAAGGGGGATTTATATTTTTCAGGAATCTTGTTTAATATTACCTGCAGTTCCTGATTATCTATCTTCTCCGTTATCTCCTTCTCGTTATAATTCGAAACGGATTCGAGGTTAAAGAGATATTCCCCTTCGTCGAGGTTTAACTCCTTATAATTCCCCCTCCTTTCCGCCTCCTTCAAAAAAAGGTTTCTCATTATCGAGAAGAGCCAGCTTTTGCATTTATCCTCGTCCTTTAACTGGTGAAATCTCTTAAAGGCAATGTAGAATGTCTCCTGTGTAATATCTTCTGCATCGTATTCATTGCCCGACAGCCTAAGCGCCATATTATATATAAACTTCAAATGGGGTAATGCCGTCCGTTTAAAACTATCTTCGTCTGTTTTTTTTGAGAAAAACACTGATTACTCCATCAGCTTATCGAAATGTTTATCGAGGTCATCCGGCACAGCAGATGCACGATAACGGATAATCCCATTTTTATCCATTACAATCATGGTCGGCGTCCCCATCACACCATACGATTTTGTAATAGAACCGTCATTATCGAATAAAACGGCATAAGGCAGTTTATGCTTTTCTTTATATAAGGCTGCCTTTTTAAGAGAGTCGTTAATCCCCACATTTATGGCAAGCAGGACAAGACCCTTTGGCTGAAACCGAGAATATATCGCCTTCAAATTCGGGATTTCTTCCTCGCACACAGGACACCATGTAGCCCAGAATATAAGATAGACAGGGTTCTTGCCTTTATAATCGCCCAATCTTACATCCTTGCCTTCGAGAGTCTTTAAGCTAAAATCAGGCGCAGGGCTTCCGACTTCGATGGCATAAGAAGATGTGGCAAATAAAAATAAACTAGCAAATAAAGTTTTTAAAATTAAAGTCATAAATTCACCTCTTTCAATCGTAAATTATGCTGTCACTGCAAAAACCTTTTTTCGAACGACTTTTTATTTTTATTTTGTTCCTTTAAATAACTTTCAAAAGGGCAAAAGAAAAATAACGGAAGTGAGAAAAAAGGGTTTTTGCAGGACAGTCAAATTAACAACTGTCCCATTTTGATTAAAAAGTATTCTCCGAGACCTATCATAAAGATACCGATTCCTTTTTTAATCTTTACCATCCACACCCCCGACCTTGGAAGCGATGCCACAACTCCCGAAAATGTCCCCACTGCTATTAACAGTATACCCAATCCAAGAGAAAAGGCAAATAACAGCGATACCCCTAATAATACATTCTGCTTTGCCGCCACATAAGTAAGAATTACACCGAGAACGGGGGCTGTGCATGGCGCTGCTACAAAACCAGATGCAATACCTATAAAAAAGGCGCCTAAAAATCCCCTGTGCCTCGAATCGGATGCCCCGCCCGTCAGAAAAGACGGAATCGGCATTGCAAAGACATCGAGCATGCTAAGTCCGAGCAGTATAATAATATTGGCGACTATAAAATAGGCATAAGGATTTGTGCTTATCTCGCCAAAGAATCTGCCTGTTAAGCCGGCAAAGGCTCCGAGGGATGAATAAGTAACTGCGACCCCGATAACATAAAATAGGGACAGTAAAAAGGCATTAAACCTTGACCTCATCCCAAGATTTTGAGAGCTTATGTATCCTGCAGTAATGGGAATCATGGGATATACACAGGGCGTAAAGCTCGTCAATACCCCTCCTATAAAAGCCGCTGTCAACGACATTAAGATGGAGCTTTGCAGATAATTTTCTAATCCAGAAATGAATTCCATAATAATATGCTTAAAAGGCTAAGAGGTTAAGAGGCTAATAGGATAAAAGGTTTCACCTTTTATCTTTTCACCTCTTCGCCTTTTCGCCTCATTTAGTAGTTATGTATCGGTGTGATTCATCCAAAGGCTGCTGTGCGAAGCACTCTCCTTATGCTCGCCTTTGTGGTCATGTCCAAGTGCAGGGGCTTCTCCCACCTTCCTTGTCATGAGTCTCTTTGCAAGAATCTGGTCTTCTTCATAGCCTGCCTTTTGAATCTGCTCGGTGGTTACGCCCTCCACCTGAATGTCGTCTATCTCTATAAAATGGGCGATTGGATACAGATAGCCCGTTATCGTCGCCTTCTTTTTTTCCAGAAGGTTATGAGACCTTATCACATCGTGTCCTTTGGCATTATCAACGATTGACCACAAAGCTCCATCCGCTGTCTTAAATCCGATTGCATGCTGGGCATACAAATCGCACTGTGCATTGGCGCCGTCTAATTTTTTCAAGCTGCACCCGACGCATACAAGCTCGCCTGTCAACGTGGTCTTGGATAATCCTTTATTTGCATCCCATCCACCTGCCCATACGCTCGAAGCAAACAAAAAAACAAAAGCAACTGCCAATAATCCATACCTTCTAATCATTTTAAATCCTCCTTTAAATTAAAATCAACTTCTATGTGTTGCTACGCAGAGCATGTCAACAAGAAAACTACCCAAACTATTTACCCTCAAACTGCCTTATCAATACATCACCTCCTTTTTAAAAAAATCGCCCTTTAATAATATAGATACCTTTCGATCCGATTTTATTCCAACTTTTTTAAGGATTTTGATATATAATTATTTTAACTTTAATTCATCCCCTCGCTTCTCTCTCCGCACAAGGCATGGGGAGGAGGATATGGAATGCCTAAGACCAGATTTTGGTATATAAATACAAATAAGATTTTTTCGGAGCTTACCGAGGAGGAGAAAAAAGAGATACATGATAAACTGAAAGAGATAAATATCAAAAAAAAGGAGACTGTCTATACCGCAGGCGATAAGGCGGACACGCTTTATATTTTGAAAGAGGGAAGGATTAAGATAACGCATCTATCGCAGGATGGCAGGGAGCTAACGCTTGATATACTTGAGCCTGACGATATTTTTGGTGAGTTGACTCTGGCAGGAGAGATAGAGCGGGAGACAACTGCTGTGGCAATGGAGGATTCCTTTATATGTGCTATTCGGAGAAAGGATTTTGAAGATTTTGTCGGCAAGATGCCTTATCTCTCCCTTACAATAACCAGATGGATGGGATGGCGGTTGAGGAGGATTGAGAACAGACTTGAGAATATAATCTTTCTCGATGTCAGGACAAGACTATTATCTATTCTTCAGGATTTGGCTCAAAAATACGGTGTATCTGTTAAAGGAGGGAAAAAAATAACTATACAATTATCCCACCATGAGATAGCCAACCTGATAGGTGCAACGAGAGAGACTGTAACTCTGGAGCTTAACAGCCTTAAAAAGAAGGGTGATATACTGATGGACGGAAGATATATCATCGTCCCGTCCCAAAATATATCCTGACACTATAAAATATGTCTCATTCAGCACAGCAGGAGAGTCTGCTTACATCCTTTAAGAATGATTGAGCAACTATTTTAATAGATTCTGACAGGGTTGGATAGACATGAATTATATCTATTATTTCATGTATGGTCATTTTATTCTTCACAGATAGTGTTGCCTCATGGATAATATCTCCAGCCTCTGGTGACAGGATATGGACACCCAATATAATATCAGTCCCATCCTCAACTATCATTTTGATTAATCCCATCATATCCCTTATAACAGCAGCCTTTGGGACAAGATGAAAATCAAGCACCCTTGTCTTTACCTTATACCCTTTCTCAATTGCCTCTTTCTCCTTAAATCCCACACTTGCAACCTGCGGATGCGTAAATATAGCGTGAGGGACAACGGATAGGTCAGCCTTTCTATGGCAGCAGTCATCAGTGGCATTCTGTGCTGCAACTGCACCCTGATGAGCAGCTACAGTTACAAGCATTGGCTCACCTGTTACATCACCTGCTGCCCAGATATTTGGAGCAGATGTCCTCATCTCATCATCTACAATGATTGCGCCTTTATCATTTAGTTTTACACCAATTTTTTCCAGTCCCAATCCAGATGTATTCGGACTCCTACCTGTTGCCATGAGAAGGCTCTCTGCCTTAAAGTTTTTCTTTTTACCACCAATCTCGCATGTTACAATCTTTATACCCCCTTCTTCCTTCACAGATAGAATCTTCACGCCTGTAACTATTTTAATACCTTCATCTGTAAGAAATTTCTGTAAGGCAATAGATATTTCTTCCTCATCATCAGGGATTATCGTCTGGCTTCTCTGTAGGACAGCCACCTTTGTGCCAAAGTGGTTATACATCTGGGCAAATTCAAGGGCAACAAACCTCCCGCCTAAGATGAGCATAGACTTTGGGAGTTTTTTTAAATCAAGCGCCTCTGTGCTTGTCAGGTATTCTACTTTGTCAAGTCCATCTATAGGCAGGATAGATGGAGATGCACCTGTGGCAATGATAAACTTCTCAGCCTTTAAAATATCCTTACCAACTTTTACCTCTTTATCGGATAGAAACTCAGCCCTTCCTTTTATAAATTTTATAGCAGGATTTGACTTGAGAATATCGAGATATTTACTCTTTCTTAACTCTTTTACGAGTTTATCCTTCTGCTCTATGAGGGCAGAAAAATTTAATCTCTTTGATTTAAGATTTATACCTGCAAAGTCGTGTTTACCTGAGCCGTAATATATTTCCCCTGCCCTGAGAAGATTCTTTGTGGGGATACACCCCTTGTTCAGGCATGTTCCTCCGATTACCCCTTCTTCTACAATTGCCACCGTTGCACCAAGCTCCGCAGCCTTTATGGCCGCTGCAAAGGCAGCAGACCCTCCACCGATTGTAATAAGATTAAATTCTATTGCCATATCTTTTCCCTCCTTAATCTGCCGGTAAGGTTATATAAACCTGAATCCTGCGTGAATAAATCTAATGATATTGAGCGTATCGTTAAAATATAGTAATATTAAGCTAAAAGTAGTTGTGAAACAAACCTACTTTTTAATTAGGTTCATTTCAGATGCCTTTAGGTCCAAAAAATCTCAAGATTTCTTTCACAGGAAAGCCCCTCACTCACTTTTTCACGCAGGATTCAGGATAAAAATTATTTACTCCCCTTTTGCAAAGGGACTTGCCTTCATCCCTATACCCTCAATAGCCTTTATCATTTGCTCAATAGTTACCTTGCCCTCTTTATACTTCACTGTTGCCTTTGCATCCTTATAACTCACATCTGCATCAACCACACCATCAAGTTTCTTCAGTGCAGTCTTTATCATTGCCGGACAGGAGGCACAGGTCATACCCTCCACATTCAGTGTAATTTGTCTCACCTTACCCTCTGCACCGTTTACAGAGAGTGCAAAGAGGGTCATGCTAATTAAGACAAGAGCCGAAATCAATCTTCTCATAATAAACCTCCTTTTCTTTTATGCCAATAAACCTATCAGATAGGGCAGAATTAAAAGGAAGACCACAAAGATTGTGGCTGCCCAGAGAACAACCTTGCCTATCCCCTTTGTCTGTGGAGATGCACAAATACTCCCCAGCTCGCAGACTTCCACAGGTTTTTTATACACTTTATAAAATCCTGCACCGAGAAGACTGATTGCGAGCAGGATAAAGAGCGGTCCATAAGGTTCAAATGCCCTCAAGCTCCCAATCCATGCACCACTGGCGCCAAGCATCACAAGGACAAAGGGACCAACACAACAGAGAGAAGCTAAAATAGCCGATATAATAGCCCCCACTGGGCCGAGGAAGATAAAACGATTCGTCTCCCTCACACCCTCTGTAGCCACTTTCTCCACTGGAGAACAGCAGGATTCCCCTGTTATTACATCATAGGTTTCTTTCATGTAAACTCACCCCCTTTTTAAATTAGGCTGCCTTCGGCATCAGCACTTCCTTAAACAACCCCCTAACCCCCTTTTTAAAGGGGGAATTTTTTAGTCCCCCTTAGCAAAGGGGGATTCAGGGGGTTGTTCATAAATAATTAAAATATACATTAAATTAGCCCCTCACCCTAACCTCCTCCCATAGGTGTGAGGGGGACTTATTGAATCCTATACTTTCAATTACCACCTCGCAAGGATTGCCCTTGCCTGCTCTGCTGTTGGTCTTCCCTCAAACACGATAACCCCATCTACTGCTATGGTAGGGACAGTTTTTACACCATATTTTACAGCCTCATCACAGCATACTTCTCCACTGCATCTCCTCTCAATAATCTCACACCCGCATCCTCTGGTGGCATCCCTTACCATCTTAAGGGTATCGTTGCAAAGAGGACATCCTGCTGTAAAGACCTCTATCTTTCTTGCCATATTACTCACCCCCTTTCTTTATAGATAGATTCTAAAATTGGGCATCCCTCCATTGGTGTCCTTTTCTCACAGGCAAATATCAATTCCTTTAAAACTCTTTTTATCCGTTTCAATGACTCAATCTTCTCCTCGACAATTTTTAACTTATCTTCAGTCCTCTTCTTTACCTTCTTACAGGCAGAAAGTGGAAAGGTCTTTAATTCGAGAAGCTCTCCTATCTCCTTGAGCGTAAAACCCCATTCCCGTGCATGCCGTATGAATCTCAGCCTCTCCAATTCCCTGTCCTCATATAAACGGTAGCCGGATTCTGTCTTTGAAACAGGATGCAAAATGCCACACCGCTCATAATAACGGATTGTCTGGATATTGACCCCTGACAGTTTCGCCAGTTTTCCGATAGTAATTTTCTTATCCATAATTCTCCTCTGCTATTAATATAAACCCTATACTATAGTATAGAGTCAAGGGTTTTTTTAACATTTTTTTCCCCTAACCCGAATAAATCGGAAAAGGAAAAAATTTTCCACTTTTGTAATCTTCCTTACATACTTATCTTTCTATTTCCCTTATTATTTATTCATGAAACAGATTAAACTTGTCCCTGTATGCTTTAAACAGGGAGATGTTATTCCCCATAGACCGATAAAAGCAGCTAAAGCAGGCTTGTCCCTGTATGCTTTAAACAGGGAGGTGAACACCTGTATTGTTTTGAGGAAAGGGGAGAATTTAAAAGGAAAGGGGGTGGCAGAGGATGAAGATAAAAAAGGTAGTAAAAATTAATAAAGGCTTATGTAAATGCAAAAGTTCTTGCTAAATTAAAACCTCATATAATAATATAATAAAAGGAGGAAATATGAAAGAGATAGCGGGTGTAAACATGACGATTGAGGCGTCTGCCGATAAGGTGTGGGAGGTTATTGCCTCCATCGGCGGCGTGGATAAATGGGCGACTACACTTATTACCTCATGCAGTGTGGAGGGAAGCGGGGCAGGTGCAAAGCGTTTCTGCACGATGAGCAACGGCGTCAGGCTTAATGAAATAATAGACGAGGTTGATAATTCCGCAAAACGTTTCAGATACAGGGTTATTGATGGATTGCCTGTCAAAAGTTACGAGGGAACAATCATTGTGAAGCCTGCGGGAATAGATAACTCCGAAATTACCTGGTATGGAATATTCGAAGCATCCGATAAAGAGGCTGATGGCTTTCGCCGGATGCTTCGTGAAGTCTATCCGGTATGTATTAAGGGGATTGAAAAATATTGCCGGAATTAAGCTCGATATATGGGAATTTCAATGTTGAGATTGCTTCGCCTTCGGCTCGCAATGACAAACAAAGCAGAGGTGTCATTGCGAGCGAAGCGAAGCAATCTCAAGGGGATTGCTTCGGGACTCCGTCCCTCGCAATGACACCTTTCTTTTGTCGTTCACTATAATTTAATGGAGATGCCATGATAAATAAAGAGGAGTATTTTGAAAATGCAATACCGGGAATATTCATTGCCTTGCGGGGAAACGATTTAGGGACATGCAAAATAGAATACGCCAACCCCTCCCTCATCAAGCTGTTTGGACGGGATTTGAAGGGTGAGTGCATCATTAGTCCAAACTATTGGGTAAAGCCGGAGATGAGGAGTGTCTATTTCGATACGCTCGAGCGTGAGGGGAAGGTGGATGGCATAGAGGCAGAATTAAGGCGGGCCGACGGCTCGATATTCTGGGGCAAACTCTACAGCAGGTATATCAGCATACAGAATACCGAATGGCTTCAGGGAACTATCATTGACATCAGTAAGGAAAAGTCGGAGGAGCAGATGCTGCTTCTTTTCGAGGCAGGGATAGAACACGACTGGAAAAACTATCTTACCGGCATCAGAGCCTATTCACAAATACTGGAGAATGGGGAAAATCTGAGCGTAGGTCAGAAGGATTTTGTAAGAAAAATTATCGGGGCTGTGGATAATTTAAGCAAGGGGATGGAAGAAAAACTGGAATTTTCTAAGGCATACTCCGGAAGGCTTCCTCTTAAAAAAGAAAATCACAACCTCTACAAAATCGTTTTTGAATCGGCGGCAATATTCTGGAATCTGGCAGAGAAGGAAGGGAAAAGGATAACTATTGACGGGATAGAACTCAAAGGGTTTGAATTGCAAAGCAGAGAGGCTGACGCCAGCTTCGATTATAATTTATTCGGCAAGGTTCTGAATAACCTGATAAGCAATGCCTTGAAATATGCAAATGAAATTGATATAAATATTGCACGGGAAAAAGACGGCTACACTATTACTGTCGGTGATAATGGAGAGGGAATGGGTGCGGAGGATTTGGCAGGCATATTTACGCTCGGCTACAGGTCGAATAATAGAAAGCAGGGCAGCACCGGAATCGGACTTCCCTATTCAAAACTCGTTATAGAAACGCATGGAGGAAGGATATGGGGAGAGAGCGAGATTGGAAAGGGGACTAAATTCCACATAACCTTGCCCTAAAGGGACTATAAAGAAAAATGGAATAAAATAAAATCCCGAATATCATGCGCATCTTTGTTAAATTATTTTTTCCTTATGCCGCAACAAAATCGAGCCAAAAATCTGATTAAACTTTTAATCTTTATTGCAATTCTTGCGTCTGTAATCATAGCGGTCAAAGCATTAGGATTAAATCAATACCTTGAAAAAGACAGGCTGCAAAGCTGGATTAACGGTTTCGGCAGCGCAGGACCAATTGCTTATGTAATACTCTTTTCCATAACCCCCTCCCTTTTTCTTCCGGGACTGCCTGTAACGGTTGCAGGCGGCATTGCCTTTGGTCCGTTATGGGGAACTATTTACGCATCTATCGGCTCTACCATAGGGGCATGCCTTGCATTTTTGATAGCGCGATACTTTGCAAGAAGCCGGATAGAAAATCTCCTGACAGGAAGACTTCAAGCTATCGATGAAGGCGTGGAAAAAAACGGCTGGCTCTTTGTGGCGACTACGAGGCTGATTCCACTATTCCCTTTTAATCTCTTAAATTATGCCTTCGGGCTTACAAAGATAAGATTCGGGACTTATGCCGTAACTTCATGGCTCTGTATGCTGCCGGCAACCATTGCATATACTGTATTCAGCAGTTCCCTGCTCGATGTGCTTCATGGAAGGGTTTCAAGGGAGATGATTATAGGCGCGGCGCTTATAGTTATCATTTCATCTATTCCTATTATTTATAAGATGCGGCGGTGAATTTCATTTCACCAGCTTGCTGAATATGGAGTTTATCGAGACGGCGCCTGCCAATTTACCGTCCTTCTCCGCAACATATATAATCTCATCCCTGTCCTCCGAAACAGCAAGCAGGGTTGCAACCTCGAATGTTGACATTTCTGGTGTAACCGTCCTTATGCTCTTTTTCATTGCCAGCTTAACCTCTTTTGACATCATATTCGTCAGCTTATCGTCAAACTTGAAAAGACCAGGTGCAAAGCTGACATCCTGCAATGCCCCCTCGACTACATATCTCGGCAATGCCTCACGGATTACATCCCTCATGCTTATTTCACCTAAAAATTTGTTTTGCTTATCAACAACAGGCAGCTCGGTTAATCCCTTGGACAGCATAGTCTTTACAGCCTCTTTTATAACGGTATCTGAATATACGACCGTTAAAT
>CAYMMR010000061.1:0-8652 GCA_964391545.1 uncultured Nitrospinota bacterium
AAAAGAAAAACTAAAAAGTCGTTCAAAAAAGTCATTTTTCAGTATCGTCTATTTAGTTACGGATAGTTGTTTTTGTCATTCCGAGCGAAGCGAGGAATCTTGGGTTTGAGATTCTTCGGGCTTTGCCCTCAGAATGACACATAGAAAGAGGTAGGGAAAAATGGACAAACTTAAATTATTAATAGGTCTTGCGGTAATAATAGGCGGTTTTTATATAGGGACGAAATATGTAGAAAGGGAGATGCAGTATTACTATAAAATCGCATCTCCTCAAAAAGAAGAAGGAGAGAAATTATGGCCTCCGATTACCGCTGCTCCTATATCTATTACGGCTCCAATCGTTCCGGCTGTCGGCAATGAAAGGGATGATGATGCGATAGAAGGCGAAGTAACACAGGTTTTAATGGGGAGAAGGGTAACCATGTCGGACATTTCCCATGCCTATTCATTTATATCCGAAAGGTGTATGAAGTGCCATGAGAAAGATGGTCCCGGTCCGTGGTTTTACGGGATGGAGAATTTCGAAAAGGACCAGCTCTTTGCGACAAAAGAGGGGCTGGTTTTAAGAAGCTGGACGGAAAAGATGATAACCCCTACCCTGAATTACATTTATAAAGATACACATGCAAAGAAGGTTCCGTTTGAGGTTGGGGGGAGCGCCGAGGATTTGCTGAAAAGAGCACAGTAAAGATTAGGTTAAGGTCAAGGTTAAGGTTAAGGGTTTTCCTAATCCTCAACCTTAGCCTCAACCTGTGTTTACAGGGAGGAATAAATGCAAAGAAGTTCAATAAGAAAAATATTAACAAAATGCAAGATGCAAGATGCAAGAGATTCTTCGGCTTCGCCTCAGAATGACATTGCTTGCAACATGAAACTTTTATTTGCGATATTACTGCTTACTGCTTACTGCTTACTGCCTACTGAAGTCTTTGCCGCCCAGAGCAAGATGCCTCAAGTAGAGGACTTAAGCTTTCCCATAATCGGCAACAGGACTGTTATCTGGGTAATTGCCCAGTTGCATATCCTCTTTGCATCCTTTATTCTCGGCGTCCCTCTGTTTGTAATCATATCGGAATTCTTATACATGAGGACAAAGGACTACAAATACGAGAGGCTTGCAAAGGACATAACAAAGGTCATGGCAATAGCATACAGCCTGACAGCGCTTTCGGGCGGAACATTTGCATTCCTTCTCTTTGGACTTTATCCTGATTTTGCCTATTACATGATTAATAAGTTCGCCCCGTTGTGGCTTATTCTTTATCCAGGGCTTTTTACATTAGAGACCATCCTGATGTATCTCTATTATTATACATGGGAGCCTTTAAAGGATAGAAAAAGTATTCATCTGATGATTGGGATATTGCTTAATATTGCCGGTATTGCAACCCTTTTTAATATGGATGCCATTGCATCATACATGAATACGCCTCCGAGGATGGAGAATCCAACGCTTTGGGATAATATCGATAATTTTACATGGATGCCTCTTAATTTCCACAGATTAATTGGAAATATGACCTTTGGCGGATACATAGTCGGCATGGTTGGCGCATATATGTATATGTGGTCGCAGACAAAAGAGGATAAGGAATATTACGACTGGGTAGGGTATATTGGAAATACCATAGGACTCGGGGCAATGATACCCCTTCCGATAATGGGATATATATATGCAAACGAATTTTATCTCTACGACGCAAGCGCAGGCATGTATATGATGTCGGACAGGCTTTCGATGTATTTCGAGGTTCAGGCTGTGCTTGTAGGATTCCTGTTTGTTGCGAGCAATTACTATATATGGCTGAGCATGAAGAGGATTCAAGGCGCAGAAAGGTATATGCCTATAGTAAAGGCGGGGTATATACTCGTGTTTTTCGGGGCGCTTATATGGTTTATTCCGAGGCATTATTTTGCCACAATGGTTCCCGAGCCATGGATGTATGAGCATCTCCCCGGAGGGAAGGCGGAGCTTTTTAAATTAACCGAGCTTCCCGGTCACTTGAGCTTTCTTGCGCTCATGAAGGCAAAAAATACCGCAGCAGCTCTGATATGCCTCGCAACTCTTATGAACTATATCGTTTACAGGCTCGCTATAAAAAGAGGCGCCATAGTCTGGGGTAATATAGATTTTAAATCCCAGTATATTTTAATATTTCTCGCATTCAGCGATATATGGCTGATGAACTTAATGGGCGCCGTAAGGGAGCTTTGCAGGAAGTATTTCCATGTATACCTTACAGTGAAGGATACGACGCCCGAGGCATATACACCGACACTCGCTTATGCGTCGGCATTAACGACACAGATAACCTTTATATTTTTTATAGTATTTACATTCATTATCTGGCTTGCGCTTAAATTCGGACAGGAGAAAAAGAAACACTAACTTATCACAAAGATACAAAGAACACAAAGAACACAATAAAAGAATCGGCCACGGATGAACACAGATAAACACAGATAACCCCCCTCTTTCCCCCCTTTATGAAAGGGGGGATGAAAGGGGGGTTGAAAAATCTGTGTCCATCTGTGGCTAAATATGTTTTTATTTTTTCCTTTGTGCCTTTGTGGTGAAAATTTGGGAGGAGTAAATGTTGAAAAAATCATTGTTCGTCCTTATCTTATCCAATATCATCGTCTGGCTTTTCAATAAATTCCTATATACACTGCCGAATGTATTCATGATTACCTTCAGCGTATTTTCCCTCTTATGCTTTATCGTGCTCGTGCTTTTCGATAAGAGGCCGACTACCGAATGGGGCGGGGGCAAGTTTATATCGAATATCGTGTTGATAATCGTAAGCAGCGTTATAGTTTTTATTCCCCTGTGGTTTCTCCTCAAGCATTATGGATACCCGAATATATTTATATGGACTGTTGTTATCTTTGCATGGCTCTTTATACTGATGCTCGTGGTATTGGATTTAAAGCCCATGAAAGAAGTGACCGGGGTAAATGCAATCGCCAATCTGATTCTATTCTACATAATAATAGGCGGGGGATATACATTAGTAGGCTTTGCCCTTCCCCAGTATGACCCTAAGGCTGAGATAGAGGGTAAACTGATAAAAAAGAAGGTGGATTTGGCTACTGCGGATAAGGCAACGATACTTGCAATGGGCGCAGATGTTTTTAAAAACTTCGAGTGTTTTAACTGTCATAACACCGAGTCCGGCGGAACCAAAAAAAGAGGCCCTAACTTAGGCGAGATAGACATGGGAGGCGAGGATAAGGTAAGAATGAATATCGTTGACCCGCAGAAGGAGATTTCAAAGGGGTTCGAGACAGACCCGAAGGTGGCAAAGGCAATGCCCACATATTACGGAGAGCAGATGACGAAGGATGAATTGACAACCATTATAGCATATCTTGCAAGTTTTGCGGAGAAGATGAAGGTTAGCATGGATAAGATGCCCGAAGGCTGGTGGACGGATCCTGCCGTTCTTGAAGAGGGCAAGAAGATATATGAAGGAGAGAAGAACGAGGATGTGGCATGTCATGCCTGTCATGGAAAGGACGGCGTTCCCCTGATGACAGAGGCAAGGGATTTCAGGGATGCAAAGATTATGTCTGCTCTCGATGATGCGAAATTATTCCATGTTGTGGCAGAAGGAAAAGAGGAAACACAAATGTCGGGATGGAAGGATTTCATGCCTGCAGAAGATATATGGAAGGTCATCGCATATCTTAACCAGTTCCACAGCGGCGGAAAGCCCCATGTCCACGCAGCGGGGGAGAAGTTGGGATAAGGAAGGACAAAGACTAATCTTAACCACAGAGACGCAGAGGCACAGAGAAAAGACAAAAAAATAAAGACACTGAAAGACACAGATAAATTATGATTAACACAGAAAGAACCAAAATAAAGAACCTTAAAAATCATAAATAATCAGTGTCCATCTATGTCAAAAAGATTAGTTTTTTCTCTGTGTCTTCGTGGTTTATAGTTTTGAGAAAAGGAGAGATATATGAAAATCGTTAATATGTTTTTAACAGGCGCAGCGGTTGTTTTATTCTTATTTGTTCCATTGGCTTACGCAGAGGTAAAAGACCCTTTACTCCAGAAGTTAGTGGAGAAAGGGACTATTACGAAGGAAGAGGCTGAGGGCATTCAGGGTAAGACAAAAGTTGAGCTTCCTAAAGGGCTTCAGGGAGTAGGTGTCGATATGCTTGCCTACATAGATTATTCCGCCGGCAATACAGGCGGGGCAGCCGAGAGCAACTATAATAAGTTTGCTTTGACGAGAGGTTATGTGAATATAAAAAAGGATATAACCCCCTGGTTTAAGGCGAGGGTTACCCCCGATATTGCCCAAATATCGAGCTCATCGAATTCTCAAAAGGGAGATGTAGAATTAAGAATGAAATATTACTTCATCGATATTCTCCCTCCCGATCTTGGTTTTCTGACTGAGAATGATTTTAGGATTGGACTTGGACATACGCCGTGGCTTGATTTTCAGGAGCATATAAATATTTACAGGATGCAGGGGACTATGTTTCAGGAGAGATTCGGCAGTTTTAACTCATCCGATTTTGGTATAGGGCTTATCGGAAATTTTGGAGGAAAGCTAAGCAAAGAATTACAGGAAGAAGTCGGTTATCATACATCCTTTAACGGCAGATACGGGAGTTATCATATAGGAGTATATAACGGGGGAGGGTATCACGCAACCGAAGAGAATCAGAATAAAGTAATCGAAGGAAGGATAACCCTAAGACCGCTGCCAGATTCGATTCCAGGACTGCAATTAACCTATCATGGAATATCAGGCAAGGGGAATGCTGCATCGGACCCGACATGGACAAGCAATACAGGCTTTATAAGTTATCAGAACAGGTATCTCGTTCTTACGGGCGAATATGTCCAGAGCAAGGGACAACAGAATGGCGCCGATGAGAAAGAGAAGGGTGGATATTCAATATTTGGGGATTTAAAGATTCCATTCGATGAAAGGTTTGCCGTTACAGCGAGATACGATGTCTGGGATCCGAATACGGCTGAAAGCTCCAAGAACGATGTGCAAAAGCTGACCATTGCAGGCTTAGGCTATAAGATTCAGGGCGCTAACTATGTTATGGTGGTTTACGAGCAAAAACAGTATGAAAATGCCGGATACAAGGATGATAAAAAGACACAGGTTGTATTTCAGCTCAAGTTTTAAGATTATAACCTGACCTCTTTCCAGATTCAGTCGCAAATTTATTTCTAAGAAGCGCAACCTTCTCACCTTACCTCTCACCTGAGGGGAGAGGTAAGGTGGGATATTTTATAATTTCCTAATCCGTCCTTTTAAAATCTACTCTTAAATTAAAATATAGGAATTTCAATAAAGGTTATAACAGAGAAGAAACTTTCCTCTCTTGTGAAATTTTCTTGCCATCTTGCGCAAGATTTTATTTATAAGGTTAATACCCCAAATTTGAAAAAACTCGATAAAAATGTTAAGAATAGCTTCATCATCTGTATTTTTAGTGGTCTTTTTTGCATCTTATACTTTTGCAGATACAGAGTTTCTGCTCGGTAAGGAAACTAATGGATTTGAAATTAAGATAGACGATGATACAAATTTCACGGCTCGCTTCCGTTTTCAGCCCCGCTTTGATATAGGAGAAACAAGCACATCTTTGATGTCCGATGACGGCAAGAGTTATACCCCGATTAACGATATGTATTTGAGGAGGGTCAATTGGGAGTTTAACGGCAGCCTTATTAAAAATTTTAGAATCGGAATAGATCTTGAAGCGAATAAAGTTGCAAAGAGGGATTATACAGCTGAAGTGGTTGCAAAAAATATCTTTGGAGATTATAAATTTTCCGATGCCTTCAATCTCTTTTTTGGCAAAAAGAAGCTGCCATATTCGAGGGTATCTTTAATCTCTTCATCTAAACAGCTTATCATTGAAAGGCCTGGTATTACGGAAGACGCAAAGAAAATCTTCGGCGATAGCGAAGGACATGGCTATTATGGTTCTCAGATAATGATTCATGGGGAGGCTGCAGAGGGGATGTTTAAATACTACGCCTCTATAACGGACGGCTGGCAGGCAGGGCAGACCACGAGATGGACAAGCAAAACTGTGGAGAAATCGGGGCTTGCATATATCGGGAGAGTAGAGTTCTCGCCGCCAGGGTGGATTGAGAAAAGTCAATCGGATGCCCATCTTGGAGAGGAGATACATCTTACATTAGGATTACACTATGGGGCACAAGGCGGAATTGAATACAAATCTTCCTCGGATAAAGAAGATAGAACCCTTATCGGTGCAGATATTTCCTTTCATTTAGGTGGGTTAACACTGCAGGGTGAGTATGAGTCAATAGATATCGCCCCGAGCACTGCAGGCACAAAGAATACAAAGCCCAACGGCTGGTATGCTCAGGCAGGGTATTTTATTAGCGGTATTGCCATAGAGCCTGCAATTCGTTATGAGTATTACAACAAAGATTCCGAAAAGACAGATGATGACCAAACAACGATCGCAATTGGCTTCAACTGGTATCTAAAGGGGCACAGCTTTAAAATTGCTGCGAACTATGTGGCAACGACCTTTGGGAATGGAAACTCCGATAAGCTTGCTGGCGATGATAATCTGACATCATTTCAGATTCAGTCGCAGTTCCATTTATAAGAACAAAAACCCTGATATATCCACAGATTACGCAGATTAACACAGAAATGTCATTCCGAGCGAAGCGAGGAATCTCGGTTTTTGAGATTCTTCAGGCTTCGCCTTCAGAATGACAGCGATGCTGTAATCAGTGTAAATCTGTGTCAAAAAAAGATTGCTTTTTTCTCTGTGTCCTCTGTGAACTCTGTGGCAAGATTTCTATAATTTCCTCAATCTGACTTTTCAATCGGAACGGTAGATTAGACGTTTTAAATAAGAGATTTATGAAACTATCCCTCATTAAATTATTAAATATCTTTCCCGAAGATAAGAAAAAGCTTATGCCTATGCTTATCTCTTATCTTCTTATTGCCGCGGGCAATATCTTGAGTGTAATTGCTGCAACTTCCCTTCTCCTCGTAAATCACGATAAAAATGTCCTTCCTTATATGTATATCTTTGTGGCTTTAATTACCGCTGCATTTTCATCCACCCTTTTTTATGTAAGAAGATATTTTAGCGAAAGATTAACCTTAATTTTAGCATTTATGTCCTTTATTATCTTTCTGCTTTTCTTCAGATTTTCCCTTTTCTTTCCTTCTTTAAGCTCTCAGTTCCTCTTTTTCCCTTTGTTGTTTATAATCGTTTCCCATTTTTCGGTCGTCGAGCCGACTTTATTCTGGAATTTTGCCAATAATATATGCAATGTCCGCGAGGCGAAGAGGCTGTTTCCTATATTCGGCATGGGCGCCCAGATTGGAGTAATAATAATCTGTTTTTCCATAAATTTTTTCGTCCGTGTTATTCATACCGAGAATTTTTTTATAATATCGGCAATAGCTATTTTTTTCGCCCTTTTAATATTGATAAATTTCGAAGGGAGATTGTCCCTCGAAAATAAGAGGGAAAAAGGTGATTACGGCGATAAAAAAGCTGAACCGGATGCCGTTACACCATTCAAAGAGGGCTGGAAAATGCTAAAGGACTTTTCTCTTCTAAGATATTTAGCCCTTTCGGTGGGGATTATCATCCTGCTCCTTACTATCATAGAATTCTTTTATTTCGTCGCCCTTAAAGAAATCTTTCCGGATAAGGACAGGCTCTCTGCCTTCAACGGCATAATTCAAGGCTCTTATAATTTAATGGGACTGCTCGTGCAGATAACCCTTGCCAACCGCATTTTAAGCCTTTTAGGGGTGGGAGCCGCTCTAATGTTTTTGCCTATGGGAATAGTGATAGGCATAATTGCCCTGCTGATTAAATTTTCCCTTCCTACTACGATATTTGCCCGTGTGTCGGCGCAGGTTCTAAGATATGGCATTCATAACTCCACACAGCACCTTTTGTATAATCCCATTCCAATAAATGTAAGACTGCAAATCCAAATGATAATCGAGGGATTCGTTGCCAATTGCGGAAAATTCCTATCCGGGATATTGCTTTTATTCTTTTTACATCAAAATCGTTTTGCCTTTATTATAGTTACCTCTCTTTTTTTAGGAATTGCTGCCATATTTATTATTTCCAGATTAAGGACGGAATATTTGAACGTCCTGTTTTCACGTCTGCATGACAACCGGAAGGATAAAAGACTTTCGGCATTTAAAGAGGCGGCGGAGATTCATGCTAAATCTTTAACGCACTCTATCGAGCAAGCCCTCTATGATAATGACCCGGTAATCAGGGCAAATGCCGTTGCTGCCCTGGGAAAGCTCAAGGATAAAGGGGCTATTCCCATACTCCTGAATTTGTTGAATGACCGCGATAGATATGTGAGGTCTGCTGCTATTCACGCCTTAGGCGAAATCGGAGATAAAACTGTTTTGGAACGAATTATCGCCCATTTTAAAACAGAGATTTCTTCTAAGGTAAAAGACTCTGCGATAAGGGTTTTAAAAAAATCAGGAGAATCTAACATAATGGAGATGCTAAATTTCCATCTTAAAGATTCCGACCCCCGCATCAGGGCGAATGCCGTAGAATTATTGGGCGAGATGGGCTCGGAGGAGACGATAGAGATAATAAAATCGGCGCTTT
>CAYMMR010000061.1:8662-11537 GCA_964391545.1 uncultured Nitrospinota bacterium
TCGGATACCCATCATCGCGTTAAGGGAAACAGTATCGTCGCATTATGCAGATTGGACGACGAAGAATGCAAAAGAAGCGGAATTCCTGCTTTAAAGGAGTTAATTGCCGGGGCCGATGTGGATAAAAGGAGGAGCGCTTACTGGGTATTGGGAGAGATAAGGAGGGAAGGGCTTGCCGGGCTTCTGCTCGGCGGAATGCTCGACCCCGACCCTTATGTAAGAGGAATGGCAGTAGAAGGCATAGAGAAGATGGGAGATAAAGCCTCCATAAAAATGCTTATTCCTTATTTGGGAGATAAAGAAGAATTTGTGCGGAAAAAGATTAAGGATTTGTTAATAAGATATATTAACGAGCTTCTCGACGATATTCTCGCTATGTCCTCCGCCCCCGATAAAAATATAAGGGCGAACATTGCTTTAATATTAGGAGAGGCAGCGGATGAGCCTTTGGCAATCGAGCGTCTGATTCGGCTATTATCCGATTCGAGCCATGAGGCAGCGATAAATGCCGTAAGGGCATTTAGAAAATTCAAGCCCGAAGAGGCTTTAGAGCCGTTAATTAAGCTGTTCGATTCGAGCGGCGATAACAGCATAAGATTCGAGATATTAACTACCTTCGTAAAATATAAAGACGGCTCTCTATCGGAATTTTTTATCCGTGAGCTGAATAATCCGGACAATAGGATAAGGGCAGCTGCATTAGAAGGGCTGGACAGCTTGAATAATGCGGAGTTTATTCCTCACTTTTTAAATATGTCCGATGATATGAGCCCGCGGGCAGCGGGAATAGCAGGCAGGGCATTATACAAATTAAAGCATGAAAAGGGGATGAAGATATTAAATGAGATGATTTTCAGCAAAGATAAGGCGATAAAAATCTCCGGAATATTCAATGCCGGCGAGGCAAATGCAAAGGAATCGATAAAGGCTCTATTGAACCTTGCAAAAGATAAAGATGTGGATATTAAAAGGAATGCCCAGATTGCCCTTAATAAAATGAGTTATATGGATGCAAATTTATTCGAGAGTATTCTATCGGAAAGAGAAGGAGCGGATAAAATATCCGGCGGAGGGCTTTCGAAGGCAGCTATTATTTCCGGCGATGAGATGGAGGCTCTATCCGAAACAAAACTTTTTAACGACTTCTATAATCTCGATATGGATATGCAGCTCGAGCTTTTATCCTTCCTTTTATATACGCAGAAAGAAGCCCTTATGAGAAATATATTCGACCGCTATGCATCTCTCGATTTTCCGGAGGAGAAAAAGGAAAAGATAGTGGAGATAGCCGTAACGGTAATTTCCAGAATAAACGACTATAGGAAGACGATAGAGGTGCTTTATGGATTAAAAAAGACAAAGCCCGTGAAATCCATCCTCCATGAATTAAGCGATAAGATGGATATACTGCTCGAGATAGTATTTAAGATAATGAAAATAGTAGGCGAAAAGTCCGAAATCGAATTAATCGAAAAGAGGCTTAAAAGCCACGATAAGATGCTGATAGCTTATGCTATCGAGGTATTGGAGACGGTGGGTCACAAAAAGATTGTCAAGGAATTGGTGCCGATTATAGAAAGATTAAAACAGAAAAAGGGCGAGAAGGAAGAAAAAATATCTCATGCCCCTTTAGAGGGAATAAACAGCTTGATAGACTTAACCTCGTCTCAGGATAGCAGGATAAGGACTCTATCCATGCTCGCTTTAAAAGAAGCGGTTATAGACGATTATCGGGTTCCTCTCCCCTGACTCCCGGCTCCCGACCCCTGCTTAAAGTTTGCAGGGGCAAGCCTTGTTTTGCTCTCATCAATTTTAAACTGATTCACTATTTGATTTAATTCATCCGCCATGCCGGATAATTCATCCGCTGCCTTTGCCAATTCTCCTGTAGTAGCCGATAATTCCTCTGTTGCAGAGGCATTATGCTCGCTTATCTTCGATAGCTCCTCCGTTGTCTTTTTTACCTCATCGGCGCTTGCGCTCTGCTCCTCTGTTGCGCTGTTTATGAGATCGATCAAAGAGGTGGTTTCTTTTACGCCTCCGATTATATTGTTCAATGACTCTCCTGCTTCATTGGCTACTTTTGTGCCATGACTTACCCTTTCGGTGCTCTCCTTTATCAAATGTGCAATCTCCTTCGTTGATTCCCCGCTCCTCTCTGCAAGTTTCCGGACTTCCTCTGCTACCACTGCAAATCCTTTACCCTGCTCTCCTGCCTTCGCAGCCTCTATTGCTGCATTTAAGGCAAGTAAATTGGTCTGGTTGGCTATGTCCGTTATTACCCCTACTATTACCTCTATTTTCTTACTGCTCTCCTCTATGTTTTTCATTGCATCTATCGTCTGTTTTACAGCCTCTCCCCCTTTTACTGCATGCTCATTCGCCTTCGTAGATATGTCGCTCGCCTTTACTGCGCTGTCTGCCACCTCTTTTATAGCTTTATCCATCTCGCCTATGCTGCTGGACGATTCCTCTACTGCGGAGCTTTGTGTCTCCGCCCCTTTTGCTATTTCGCTGCTCGTTGCCGATGCCTGTTTTACGGATGCCGCCATCTCCTCGGATGCGGATGCTACATTTAATGCCGTATGGCTTATCTGAATTATTATGTCGTGTATTTTTTCTACGAAGATGTTAAAGGATTTGGACAGTTCCCCAAGCTCGTCGTTACGTTTAAATTCGAGCCTCTTCGTTAAATCTCCATTTGCAATATCCCTTGTTAATCCCATTAAATCGGATAGAGGCTTAATGAACAGCGCCTTTAAAATCCATAAAAGCAGAACAGCGCCTATTACAGAGGATATAAGGGAGACGGCGCTTATCGTATAAAATAGATTTGCTTTGACATCTCCTATCCAATCTCTCGATGTGAGAGATG